>JANYBN010000226.1 GCA_025360785.1 Geobacter sp. | reverse complement strand
TAATCTTTTGAAAGGCGCTTTCATACCCCTTAAAAAACTCCCGTCCCCGGATATCAGCCACCAATACAATGCCTTTGAAAGATTCTCCCGATTTGCCGATCAAATCGACAAATCGTTTAAATAAGCGTACCGGAAGATTATCAATGCAGTAATACCCTTCATCTTCCAAGGCCCTGACTGCTGTAGATTTACCTGAACCGGACATGCCGGAAATAACTAATATGCGCATACCTTACTCAACCTCATCCCCAAGTGGTCTTGCCTCAATACGTGCTAAAAGCCGTTTCTGAAAATCGCGGGCCGAGTGATACCCCATACCTTTCAACATATTATTACGAGCAGCAACCTCGATAATAGAACCCAGATTTCGACCTGGCCTCACTGGAATAATGATATGCGGTATTTCAATACCGAGAATAGTAATAGTACGATCATCAACGCCCAGACGATCATATTCATGAGATTCATCCCAATCCACCAGTTCCAGCAGCATATCTACGATTTTCTTGTCACGTATCGCCGAAACCCCGTAAAGGTCCTTGATATTGATGATGCCAAGGCCCCGAATCTCCATCAAATATTGAAGCGACTCCTCCGCCTGCCCAACCAGCACAGCCGGCATCTTCTTTTTTATGAACACCATATCGTCTGCAACAAGGCGATGCCCACGTATCACAAGATCGAGTGCACATTCACTCTTGCCTATGCCGCTTTTACCGGAGATAAGAACCCCGACCCCCAACACGTCCATAAGAACGCCATGCAAATGAGTAGTCGGTAACAGCCGCTCTTCAAGAAATTTGGTAATCAGTGATATAAAGGTGGATGATTGATGAGGGGTTGCAAGCACCGGAATAGACCGGGCGTCTGCCAGATCCAGCAGAAGTTGCGGCGGAAGCAGACCCTTGGTCACAATAAAGCAGGATATCGGAAAGTTACAGAGCGCAGCAAGATTTTCTGCACCAATTCGGTTGTCAACCTGCTGAAGATAAGATATTTCGGTGTTACCGAGCACCTGCAACCGGTCAGGATGCAAGTGCTCGGTGTAACCGGCCAGTGCCAGTCCGGGTTTCTGAATACGAGAACTGGAGACACGATGGGTAAGTCCCTGTCTGCCGGCCAGAAGTGACAAACCGAGACCGTACTCATTGTCAGTCAGCAGATCTTGTATAGAGAGTGAAATACCGTCCATGTTGGCTTCGATCAATTCTAGGCGCGATGCGGTTCAATCAAGCCATAGTTTCCGTCTTTACGACGATAAAGAACATTGATTTCACTGCTGTCGGCGTCAGTGAATACAATAAAATCCTTATGCAGAAGATCCATCTGCATAACAGCCTCTTCTACCGACATCGGCTTGGCGGTCTCAGTAGATGTTTTAATAACAAGAGAATCTGTACTGGCTTCAATACTCTCAGCCTCAAAAATCTTTTTAGAGAGCTGACGACCATGTTCATCGCCATTCGGTTTATGAGCTTTAATTTTCTCTTTGTAGCGCACAAGCTGACGTTCAATTTTGTCGATTACCGCGTCAATAGCTGCATACATGTCGTGAGTCGTATCGGAAGCCTTGGTGCTGACGCCTTTTGAATTAATAACAATTTCGACAATGTGACGAATCTTCTTTTCTACAGAAAAGTAGACCTGAACGTTAATCGGACTATCGATATACTTTGTTACCCGCTCAAGTTTTTCTTCCGCATACGCCTTGAGCGCGTCACTCTGTTCCATGTGTCTGAATGTCATTGTTACCTGCATACAATCCTCCTGTGTGGTTAGTGCTGTGAAATGGACGACTACCGAATCAGCAGTACGTCAAAAATGTCGTTTACGTTCAGTAGATGAGCCAAGGTTAAGCATTTCGCGATATTTTGTTACCGTGCGACGAGCTATGTTCACCGACTCGCTTGTCAGCAATTCGGCAATTTTCTGATCAGAAAGCGGTTTTTTAGTATTTTCCCTTTCGATAATATCTTTGATCCTGTTTTTCACACTCTCAGAAGCGACAAAATCTCCATCGCTGGTCGATAGGCCGCTGTTAAAAAAGTATTTAAGCTCCAGCAATCCCTGTGGTGTCTGCATATATTTATTAGTAGTGACCCGGCTGATTGTTGATTCATGCATACCGATATCTTCAGCTATATCCCTTAGCACCAGCGGACGGAGGTATTCAATGCCACGGTCAAAATATTCACGCTGAAAACGGATGATACTTTTTGCAACTTTATAGATGGTTCTCTGCCGCTGCTGAATGCTTTTGATCAACCAAGCTGCCGAACGCATCTTGTCACTGATATAATGCTCAGTTTGGGTGTCGATTGTACCATTTCCACGAACATCAGTATACTGGCTGCTGACTTTCAGATTTGGCAAACCATCTTCATTTAGCATGACAACATAATCATCTCCGACCTTATGCACAAAAATATCTGGAGATATATAATGAACGTCATCGGTACTGAATGATGAGCCCGGGCGTGGATCAAATCCCGAAATAATCCTGGAAGCCACCAGCACCTGGTTCATATCAACCTTTAATGAACGGGCAATCTGTTTATAGTTTCTTTTTTCCAGGTCACTTAGATGATTTTTCAGTATGCTCTCAACTATACTCCCCTTCATGCCCAGATTACAGGCCTGAATAAGCAGACATTCACGCAGATCCCGAGCTGCAACGCCAGGCGGATCAAATTCCTGAATGCATTCAAGCACATCCTGAACATCTTCTTCCGTGGCATTACTTGCGGCGGCTATTTCCGGCAAAGACGCACGCAGATAGCCATAGTCATCGACGTTGCCGATAATTACCTCGCCCACACGAACATCCATTTCTGAATACTGACCCATATGGAGCTGCCACAAGAGGTGATCGATCAGGGTACCTTTTTTTGTCAGCAGGTTTTCAAATGAAGGGCGCTCATCTTCACCGCCGTACTGCTGTTCTCCGGAGCTGTAGTTGTAGCCGTCGAGGTAGCTGTCCCAATCCCGCAGAGTATCCTCGCCGGTTTCCACTTCATGAAAATCCGCCGTATCCTGCACCGGTTCCAGTTCCTGCTCAGCAACTTCAAGCGTATCCGGCTCGCGGATTTCTTCCATCTCGCTGGATTCTTCAAGAAGCGGGTTTTCCTCCAGTTCCTGTATGACAAGTTCCTGAAGTTCCAGCCGTGTCAACTGAAGCAGCTTGATAGCCTGCTGCAACTGCGGAGTCATCACCAGTTGCTGAGACATTTTCAGTTGTTGACGCATCTCCATTGCCATGAAACGTTGACCTCAAACCCGATATGGGAATTAATTTAAATAATCCGTAGAGCAAAATATTGACGAGATTATCGCGTCTACCGTATGTTCCTACGCTTGCAGCAAATCATAGTTAATTAAAGCCGGAAATCTTTACCCAAATAAATCTCTTGAGCTTTTTTACTCTCGGCAATCTCGTTCGGATTTCCGTATTCCAGCACGGCACCACTGCTCATAATATATGCTGAATCACAAACACCAAGGGTTTCCCGGACGTTATGATCCGAAATCAAAACACCTATATTTTTGTTTTTCAGGGAAACAATCAACCCCTGTATATCGGCAACAGCAATCGGATCTATGCCTGCGAACGGTTCGTCAAGAAGAATGAACGAAGGATTTGTTATAAGCGCACGAGCTATTTCAACACGGCGACGCTCACCGCCTGAAAGTGCGTATCCCTTTGATGATGCGATGTGAGTAATGGAAAACTCCTCCAGCAATTGTTCCATTCTCTGACGACCAAGGCGCTTATCAGGCTCTACTGTTTCGATAATTGCCATCAGATTATCCGCCACTGACAGTTTGCGAAAGACAGAAGCTTCCTGAGGAAGATAGCTGATGCCGCGCCGGGCTCGCTGGTACATCGGAAGCGCTGTTATCTCTTCATCACCAAGAAAAACCTGGCCGCCGTCAGGCTGCGCCAACCCGACCACCATATAAAAGGTCGTTGTTTTTCCGGCGCCGTTTGGCCCCAGGAGTCCGATAACTGATCCGGATGTTATCGAAATATCTACACCACAGACGACCTGACGGCTGCCGTATGTTTTTTTAAGAGCTTTAGTCCAAAGTTTAGAAGAATCAACGACTTCCGGCATCATTCTTCCTTGCTGGCGGATTAATAACAGCTTCGACACGCGCTTTCGGATCGCCTCCGCTTGAGGCGTCACTCTTTTCGTCATCGACGTAATATGTAATCACTTTTCCGCTGATGCTATCACTACCCTGCACTACCCTTGGGGTTCCGGTCAAAACAATCCGTCCGTTACGGCTATCATAAACAGCCTGATCGGCAAAACCTGTTCTGTTCAGTTGGACAATCCTGACGTTGCCATGCGCTTCGACTTTATCAACATCATTGTTTTTATCCGCGTAACTGACGACAAGTTTATCAGAATAAATAGTTATATCACCTTGCTTCGCAACCACCTTACCGGAGAATATAGCCGTTTTCCCTTTGTTGTCGGCGGTCATCTCGTTGGATTTAACGGTAATCGGCAGGCTGGACCGGTCCTTATGTACAGGAATTGCGGCCGGAACGGCCGAACCCGGTGTCAGACACAACAGACATATTATCGCCATGCAGAAAAAATATACTCTCATCATCCATACCTTAACTGAAGCCACCGTAAAGATAATCAATCTAGATCTATCCACACATTTCTATCTGATATTAATTGCTGCATCAACTGCAGAATGAAAACTGGCCCGTTGATTATTGACACCCAAATCCATCCCAACGGCGGCAAGCTGTAACCTTTGTTGATGGAAAAGCACCGGGTCAGGCGTTGAAAAATGGGCAGTTACGCCGTTATATACGATTGATTCGGTTTTGAAGCTGGCATCATCTTCAGTTATGAGATGTACCTGACCATTTAGCCTGACTGTTTTTGTTGTAATCGAATAGACACCATTATTTGCGGTAACAGTTACTGCCCCATGCGATTTGGTTTGCTTGAATTCCATCCGGATATCTGAAAGATATGCCATATCTCCACCCTTATCGTACTCAGCCCGTTCTGCAATAAGTTCCCATGCTACCAGGCCATCCTGGATCTCTGAAAACCGGGCCTTTTTCAAGGCTACATCAATGTTGTGGGGAAGTTGCTGAGTGGCTGACGGTACCGGTGATAATCCTTGAGGACTATTCCGGAGAACTACGGCCGCGATAGCAACAATCACCGCCATAAAAAGTAGTGCCAGCAAAGGCCTGATATAAACGGGCGATACCATAATAGGAGGAAACTATATCATTGAGGAGCGGGACTGTCCAGCACAACGTAGCAGGATTGATGCATTTGGCATAGAGATTGTATTACAGTTCATAGCGGGTCGCAACATCATCCCACAGACCGCGCCCTTTGAGAATCAGATCGCATACTTCACGTACAGCACCTCTTCCACCAGCAAGGCACGTCACATAATTTGCGATATTACGAACTTCGACCAATGCATCGGCTGGAGCCGCAGAAAAAATTACGCGCTGCATGACCGGAACATCAATAACATCATCTCCCATATATGCGATTTGACTGTCGATAAGTCCGGTTTTCTGTTTCACGTCAAGGTAGCTATCAAGCTTTTTCAGCGCTCCTTGATAAAGCAGTTCGATTCCCAGTTCTTTTGCCCTGAAATCAACGACAGGCGAGGTGCGGCCGGTTATGATACCAACTTCAATGCCGTATCTCTGCAGCATCTTGATGCCATGCCCATCCTTGACATTAAATACCTTGGTTTCTACACCGTTGACATCATATATAATGCCGCCATCGGTCATAACACCATCAACATCAAGCAATAAAAGGCGGATATCCGCAAGTTTCTCATTCATCAGGCAATACCAGCCTTCAGGATGTCATGAAGGTGAATAACACCGCACGGAGATAAAATTTGATCGTTTTCAAAAACGAACAGAGATGTAATGGCACGTTGCTCCATTATCTGCAGCGCAGCAGCGGCAAGCTCCGACCGTTTGATACGAAGCGGTCCGTGCTTCATGATTTCCGAGGCACGCTGATTGAGAATGTCAAAACCTTTTTCCAGCGATCTGCGCAAGTCTCCATCGGTAATTACACCAATCAGAGCGCCGTTTGAATCACAGACACCAGTGACTCCAAGCCCCTTTGAGGTGATCACAAACAGTGCCTCCTTCATCAATGTATCTTCCTGAACCAGCGGAATGGCTTCGCCAGAGTGCATCAGATCTTCAACCCTCAGAATCAGCTTTTTGCCAAGCGACCCACCGGGGTGAAATATTGCGAAATCCTCTGCCTTGAAGCCGCGCTTTACCAGCAATGCCACTGCCAGCGCGTCTCCCATTGCCAGCGTAGCGGTGGTGGACGCAGTAGGAGCCAAACCAAGAGGACATGCCTCCTCCGAAACCGAGACATCAAGAAAAACATCACTTGAACGGGCCAGGTTTGATTCAGGATTTCCGCTCATGGCGATCAGACATGCTCCCAGACGTTTAATAGAGGGGAGTATTCTCAGGATTTCATCAGTTTCACCACTGTTTGAAATAGCAATTACAACATCACCCTTCATGATCATTCCCAGATCACCATGTATTCCTTCTGCAGGATGCAGAAAAAAGGCCGGTGTTCCGGTTGAAGCCATGGTGGAGGCAATCTTCTGGCCGACAAGACCGGATTTGCCCATTCCGCTGACAATAACCCGCCCTGTACTCCCGAGTATCAAATCAATCGCAAGCTCGAACGAATCATCAATGCGGTCAGCCATGGCTGACAGAGCCTGTGCTTCAACCCGGATTACCCGGCGTGCCTCAGCGATAACAGTCATGCCGACGGCCTCTGTTTAATGACAAAATCAAGCGTTTTCAGAGTTTTAAGCAACGCCGGAAGTTCGCTGAGAGGTATCGAGTTTGGACCGTCACAGAGCGCTTTGTCAGGGTCTTCATGCACCTCCATGAAAATGCCGTCAAGCCCGGTGGCAACAGCCGCCCGGGAAAGATATTCCACAAACTCCCGCTGCCCACCCGAACTGTCTCCCTGACCTCCAGGAAGCTGCACGCTGTGAGTAGCATCAAATACAACCGGATAACCGGTAGCTCGCATGACCGGGAAACTGCGCATGTCCACGACAAGATTGTTATAGCCGAAAGAAGCACCGCGTTCGGTAAGAATGATGTTTTCGTTACCGCTCGCGGCAATTTTTCCGGCGACGTTTTTCATATCCCATGGGGCCAGAAACTGTCCCTTTTTAACATTGATGATCCGGCCGCTCTTGGCAGCAGCAACCAAAAGGTCTGTCTGACGGCAGAGAAAAGCCGGTATTTGGAGAATATCCAGCACCTCGGCCGCCGGTGCAATCTGCTCGATCGAGTGAATATCCGAAATGACTGGTACTCCCAGTGATTCTTTGACCTTGCGAAGGATGGCAAGGCCATCTTTAAGCCCCGGCCCCCGGTAGGCATTGATCGAGGTACGGTTGGCCTTGTCGTAGGAAGCTTTGAAAATCAGCGGAATTGACAGCCCATTGCAAATAGTCATCAGCCGCTCGGCATGACGCATGGTTGCGGTTTCGTTCTCGATAACGCATGGCCCGGCAATCAGAACCAGCGGACGATTGCCGCCGATTTTCACATTTCCTGAGATAATTTCACGGGTCATAGCCTACCCCCTGTTTCTCTGTGCTAATGATGCTCCGATAAATTCACGGAACAGCGGATGAGGAACCAGCGGTTTGGACTTGAATTCGGGATGAAACTGGCAGGCCAGGAACCAGGGATGATCTGCAATTTCGACCACTTCAACCAAGTCTTTGTCCTTATAAACTCCCGACAGGATCAACCCTTTTTTAGTCAGCTGTTCACGATAGGCGTTATTGAACTCGTACCTGTGACGGTGCCGTTCTGAAATTTCGGATTCATTATAGGCCGTGTGGGCAAGCGTTCCCTTGGCAATGGAACAGGGATAAGCCCCCAGGCGCATGGTACCGCCCTTTTTGCTCACCGCTTTTTGTTCCTCCATCAGATGGATCAGCGCTTCGCCCCCTTCCTGACGGAATTCGCTCGAACAGGCCTCTTTAATACCGCAGACATTGCGGGCAAACTCGATTACCGCCATCTGCATCCCGAGACATATACCGAAGAAAGGAATCTTATGTGTGCGGGCATACTTGATCGCCAGGACTTTCCCTTCCGTGCCGCGCTCCCCAAAACCACCGGGGACGAGAATCCCGTCGACATCTTCAAAATGTCCGTCAGCGCCGTCACGTTCAATTTTTTCGGCATCCAGGTATTTCAGGGAAACTCTGCAGTCATTTGCTATTCCGCCATGGGTAAGCGCCTCTGCCAGAGATTTATAGGATTCTGTCAGATCTACGTACTTACCGACAATCGCGATACGCACCTCACCATTGCTGGGGTGGCGTAGTTTTTCCACAACATCCTGCCATTTGGTCAAATCAGGCGCCTTGGTCCAGATATTCAGTTTTTCGACTACCTGATCATCCAAATGTTCCTTGTTAAGCGCCTGTGGTACCGCATAAATATGTTCGGAATCCACAACCGGAATAACGTCTTTTTCACCGACATTACAAAAGAGTGCGATCTTTTTCTTCATATCGTCTGGCAAATCACGCTCACAGCGACAAAGCAGAATGTCCGGCTGAATACCGATCTTGCGCAGTTCCATGACAGAATGCTGGGTCGGTTTAGTCTTCAGCTCCCCGGCTGTGCGAATGTAGGGTACGAGTGTAACGTGAATATACAACGCATTCCCATGCCCCCGGTCAAATCTAAACTGACGGATCGCTTCCAGAAACGGCAGCGATTCTATATCGCCGACGGTCCCGCCAACTTCTACAATTGCCACGTCAGCACCTTTGGCGTTTTCGATGATCTTATGCTTGATCTCATCGGTGATGTGGGGAATAACCTGAACCGTACCACCCAGATAATCACCACGCCGCTCTTTAGTAATGACGGAAAAATAAACCTGTCCGGTCGTAAAATTGCTCTTTTTGGAGAGGACGGCACTCGTAAAGCGCTCGTAATGACCCAGGTCAAGATCGGTTTCGGCGCCATCATCAGTAACAAAGACTTCACCATGCTGAAACGGTGACATGGTGCCGGGGTCAACGTTGATGTAGGGATCCAGCTTCTGCATGGTTACCCGCAGACCGCGAGCCTCCAGCAATGCCCCCAGAGAAGCGGCTGCCAGACCTTTGCCGATGGAGGAAACAACGCCTCCGGTGATAAAGACAAACTTGGTTTTCATGGTATCTGCTCCTGAATATCAATCGATATTTTAGCTCCCCTCCTTGATAAGGAGGGGTTGGGGGTGATGCTATTTTTTAAGTTTCCGATACTGTTCCTGTGCTTTTAATAAATCATCGGGCGTGTCCACACCAATAGACTCGAACTCGGCCTCAATCACCCGTATTTTAACACCATTCTCAATCGCTCGCAGCTGTTCGAGTTTCTCGGATATTTCCAGAAACGTTGCAGGCATTGCGGCAAATTCCAAAAGAAAATCACGCCGATAAACATACAGACCGACATGCTTGTAACAGAGCAGTTTGCCGCAGCAGAATGAGTCATCTTTGAGATCTTTCCATTTATCGCGAAAGAAAGGCAGGGGAGACCGGGAGAAATATAGGGCATCGCCACGATTATCAGTCACCACTTTGACCACGTTCGGGGAAAGAAAATCATGCAGACACTTAATGCGGGTCTTGGCGGTTCCCATCTTGAGATCCTGATCTTCAAGAAGTGGCTGAATAGCAAGGTCGATCATTGCCGGGTCAATAAGCGGTTCATCGCCCTGAACGTTGACAATTATGTCTGAATCAAGTCCGGCAGCCACTTCAGCGAGACGATCGGTGCCTGTTTCATGATTGATTGAGGTCATGATCGATTCACCGCCGAAAAGACTTACCGCATCGGCGATACGGAGGTCATCAGTTGCAACTATAACCCGACTGACCAGCCTGGACTGGGCAGCACGCTCATAGACATGCTGGATCATCGGACGGCCGTCAATTTCCGCCAGTGCTTTGCCTGGAAAACGTGTCGATGCATAACGGGCAGGGATAACCGCTGTAATTTTCATGCCGGGTCAACCTTTTTGTATAACGGGGATAATGACGAAACCGTCAGGTGTCCTGTGGTAGGACGTGACAAGTTACCGCAAAAGCAGAGGGGTGTCAAGTTACGAACTTTCAAGTTTTCCACTCTGACAAGGGAGGTATTAACAGGGGGTTAGATTTTAGCTCCTATCTTTTCTATCAATAACCTGCGTAGCTCTGACGGATTATACGGCTTGCGAAAAAAACCTGCATTGCCATCAGACTTTATAACATCTGTCACTGATTCTGCGCCGTACCCGCTACAGATTATTATCGGCACTTCCCTATCGATCTTGCGAATTTCATGATATGCCTCAATGCCACCCATTTCAGGCATGATCATATCAAGCATAACCAGATCGATCTCGCCGGCACGGGATTTGTACAACTCCAGAGCTTCACTCCCATTTGTAGCGGTTATAACTGTAAAGCCGAGGGCCTTCAACAGAGTTGTTTCCATGACCAGCAGTGTATCTTCGTCATCAACCAGTAAAACTGTGGCTTTTGACAGTGCCGTTTTAACCTCATCTACAGGCAGTTCATCCTTAATCTGATTCAGGGCGACGGTCAATGGAATGTAAACCTTGAACGTTGTGCCGGTTCCCGGTGTACTTATCAATTGTAACGTACCATTATGCGCTTTGACAATGCCGAGGATAGCAGACATGCCGAGTCCACGTCCGGAGAATTTTGTTGTATAAAACGGTTCAAACACCCTTAATTTAGTCTCTTCACTCATGCCGCATCCGGTATCTGAAACTTCCAGTATAGCGTATTTGCCGGGTAAAATATTGGTCCCGAAATAATCTGATTCAGGTTGGTCCGGCTGAATGGTGATCTTTTTTATCGCGACGGTAACAGTTCCATTATTCTCGCCGATGGCTTCGCTGGCGTTTATGATCAGGTTCATGACTACTTGCTGAATCTGACTGCTGTCGCCGACAATCATCGGCAGGTCGCGCTTCATATCCAACTTTATAGTCACGTTCTTTTTGATGGCAGAGGTGAGCATCTTCACAATTTCATCTACCAGCATCCACATACTGAACTCAGTCTGCAGCAAAGGACTTTTCCCGGCGTATGCCAACATCTGGCGGCAGAGATCGGCAGCTCTATTGCCTGCCGTCTCAATCATCCCGAGATGGGTTTCACGATCAGCATCCGAATTGTTGTATTCTTTCAGGATGTAACAATGTCCCAGGATGATTGTCAGAATGTTGTTGAAATCATGGGCAATACCGCCTGATAAAACGCCAAGGCTTTCTAGTTTTTGCGTATGCTGAAATTGCATTTCCATCTTCTGGCGCTCTTCCTCGGCCTGCTTCCGCTCGGTAACATCGCGCATGACATGCACAAAGCTGGTTATGCTTCCTTCTCCATCAGAAAGAGGTGACACCGTGACATCAAAAATACCGTTAAGACTCTTTTCTTCAAATTCGAAATTATGTGCCTGACCATGCCTGACCATACCGGCGACCGGACATATGTCCGGGGGATTTCCCATTCGATGTACAACCTCGCAACACTTCAACCCGATAAGATCTTCCGGCTTAAAACCGCAACGTTGAGCCATAGCCTTATTGACGCGTATTATGGTGTGGTTGATGTCAATTATGGCAATCAGGTCAGGAACCGCATCAAAGGTGCGCTCCCAATCTTTTTTTGCGCGAAGAACCGCAACGGCAGCCTGCCTGTGAGCCACTGTAAATGCCCATGTCATCAATGCGTACGTGACAGTACGAGGCAGGTTTTCAAAAGTTTCCGAAGACTTTACAATGTAATCCTGCGCTCCGATCTTCATGGCCTCAACAGCAACCTGCTCGTTGCCGTGCGATGTCATCATGATAACCGGCCATGAACCGGCAGCCATTACAACCAATTCACTGCCATCTCCGTCCGGCAATCGATAGTCGGTCAGAAGAAGACTTGGAGTGTTTCGTTCTGTGGCTGATTTCGCATCATATACACTGCCGGCAATTTCCAGACGATACTGTTCAGGAGCTTCTTCAAATGAACGATAGATAAGCTCAGCGTGATTATTGTCGTCTTCTACAACCAGTATCAGTGGTGCGGCGGTATCATCTGTCAGCATGAAGAATCCTTATCGGTTTTTTTAGTTCTTCTCACCAGGGACGCTTGTTCCATGCCAGCCAGTAGAACCCCAGATCCCGCAGCAGCTTGCTGAATTCTTCAAATATCACCGGCTTGGTCACATAGCTGTTGGCGTGATATTCATAGGCCATTGCCATGTCCCGCTCGGCCTCAGAGGTTGTCAGGATAACAACCGGCAAAGGCCTCAGGACTTCATCGGTCTTCACCTTTTTAAGAACTTCCAGTCCGTCAACCTTGGGAAGCCTCAGATCCAGCAGCATCAGGTGCGGCAGAGGAAATTGCTGCCGATCGGCATACTTGCCCCGACCGTGTAGATAATCCAGCGCTGCCTCACCATCCTCGACATGGATGATGGTATTTGCCACCTGAAAATCCTCCATATTGCGTATTACCAACTCGGCGTGGTCAAGATTGTCCTCCACCAGTAAAATTGTTAATGGTTCACCTTTCATTTGCACCTTCCTTTCTGGTTAATATGTAATGCTGTAACAACCCGTTATTATTATTGATCTATCACATTTTGGATACCGTAAAGCAAAACCTGCTCCCCTTGCCGACCCCCTCCGACTCCACCCACACCTGGCCGCCATGCACCTCTATAATCCGCTTGACCAGTGCCAGACCGATGCCGGTACCGCTGCTTTTGCTATCCAGCTTGTTGAAGAGGCCGAAGATGATCTTGTGATATCTTTCATCGATACCTGTGCCATTGTCCTGCACAAAGTAAATGTTTACACCGGATTCTTCACGCATGCCAAAGAGTATTTGCGGCACCGCCTGTTCTCCCGTATGTTTTATGGCATTCTCAACCAGATTCTGAACCACCTCGGCCATGCGCCGCCGGTCGCAAAACACAGACGGCAGACCGGACTGCACGACAACATTCAGGTTATTATTATTCAAAGGGCCGGCCAGTTGCGCCAGCACGTCATCTACCAGTATATTCATGCTTACCGGTTCGGGTGCATTAACAACATGGCCGATGGTTGAGAGCTCCAGCAGGTCTCGCAACAGGTCGTTCATCTTGTCAGCAGCATTGCTGACGCGCCTCAGGTCTCCCGCCATCCTCTCGTAATTGCCCTTCAGGAGGTCCTTTTCCAGTGCGCCGGTAAACCCTTTGATGGTGATAATCGGACTTTTCAGGTCGTGTGAGACGGTGTAAGCAAAGCGTTCCAGCTCAGCGTTTTTGTTATGCAGTTCTTTTTCAGACTGTTTCCTGACGGTGATGTCGTTAACAATTGCAAGAAACACTGCAGCATCTCCAGATTCAATCAGTTGCAGATAAACCTCCACCTGGTAGGGTGTGCCATCCTTGCGGCGATGGATTGTTTCAAAGACCAGGCGTTCCTGTTTACCTGTCAGCAGAGGCGTGATGGCTGTTCTAAAGCTCTCCTCAGTGAATTCGGGTATAATATCGAACACTGTTAACCTCTGCAGTTCATTCATACTGTAGCCAAGATTGGCCATGCCGCCATCGTTGACAAAGATAAATTGCAGGGTATCCCGATTAAACAGGTAAATTTCGTTAAGGCTGCGTTTGATAATATCATGCAGACGGCCCTTCTCACGCTCTATGCCGGCCTGTCTGCGGTAAACCGCAAGGCGCTGCTGTCGCCAAACAAGCGTCATTGTAACCCCGGCAAGAATTATAAGGAGTGTAACACCGGCGATCATCAGCCAGAGGCGCTCTTTCAGCGGGGCATATATCTCGGCCTTGTCAATGCGGGCCACCAGATGCCATGACGTGCCGGGCACGGTCTTCAAACAGGCAAACACCGGTTCATCGCGATAATCGACACCCTCCACGATCCCTTCTTTGCCGAGTGCTGCCATTGCTGCCGGCAGTGTGGTGTTATTCAGGGATATTCTTAGATTGAGGGCGGAGTTTTTCTCATACTTGAGTTCATTGAGAAAAAGAACGTCATCCCCTTCACGGCGGACCAGAAGTGTCTCGGCAGTTGTACTGGCGGTGGGCCATTGCCTGATCAGAGGATAGAGATATTTTTCCGGATCAATCCGCATGGCAATAATACCAATGACCCTGTTTTCATCCAAATTGCTCCTGATCGGAATAAGCATCGTCAGATAGACCCGTTTATCGCTGTCAGCCCGGTAAAAATCTACAATTGTCACCTGTTTAGACTTAACGACCTCTGCAATCCGCTTCCTGACAGCAACTGAAGCTGGAGGACGCCCTTCCGGCAGAGACATGAGCGTAGTACCGTTAACATCAAGAAGGCGTAACTGATCGTAATGAAAAGACTCGCTATAGTTTACAAGCCACCCATGCAACTGGCGACGGATCTCCGGGTCAGGCACATCAGCGAAGAAACGTCGCACCAAAAATGACAGAGTTTCTACCCTGGAAATGATACTTCCATGTTCCAGGCGATCCTTGCGCCACCGATCAAGTTCACCCACCTTCAGTTCAACAATGGCGGATAGTTGTGATTCGACCTCTTTACGAAAGCGTTGTTGATAGTTTTGGAACGATACATAACCGGCTGTAATTATACCTATTGCAAGAGCAAGAAAGACCCCGGCCATGATATATGGAAAGCGGCGTTCTGATCGATCATCGTTAATCATTGGGCTGCACCTGGCACGGATTCATGGAGATCCTTCGGAAGAGTAAAACAGAACCTGCTCCCCAGCCCTGCCCCTTCAGACTCCACCCACACCCTGCCGCCATGCAGCTCGATGATCCGCTTGACCAAGGCCAGCCCGACTCCGGTCCCTTCGCTTCCGGCATCTAGTTTATTGAACAGGCCGAAGATATTTTCGTGGAAGCGCGGATCAATGCCTTTGCCATTGTCACTGACAAAGAATACGGGTTCTTTGCCGTCATTCCTTGTGCCGATCTCAATGCGAAATGCTGCCTGATCACCCCTGTATTTGATGGCATTCTCAATCAGGTTTTGAAGCACCTCGGAGATGCGCTTATGATCGCCTTTTATATCGGGAAGATCCTGATCGGTAACGACCTCAATTTCATGCCGGGCAAGAGAACCTGCCAATTGTGACAGGACATCCTTGACCAGTTGGTTCATATCAATCAGCGAAGGAGCATTCATCTGCCTTCCGACGCGGGACAACTCCAGCAGATCATTGAGCAGGGCGGTCATTTTACCCGCCGCGCCCTCAATCCTCTTTACATCATCCCTGGCACGCTCATGATTGCCTGAATCCATATCCTTCAAGATCATACCGGCATAGCTCTGGATGGTGATAAGCGGGCTCTTCAGATCATGTGAAACTGTGTAGGTAAATCGCTCCAACTCGGTATTTTTTTCCTTCAGCGCTTGTTCTGCAAGCTTTCGATCGGTAATATCGGTAATAATGGTTGCAAACAGGCGCGACTGAGGAGAGTAGGCCATAACTTCGTAGTAACGCTGCATCACCTCAGAATAGTTCTCAAAATAAGCTGATTCACCGGACAGGGCCACCTTGCCGTAGGTTTCTATCCAGAAAGGCTCAGTCCCCGGCAATACTTCCGTCACGTTACGTCCAACAACATTTTCCGCCTTCAATCCGGTTAGACGTTCAAAGGCCGGATTAATTTCGAGGAACCGGTAATCGCACGGTGAGCCATGTTCGTCACAGATGATTTCGTGCAGTGCAAAGCCATTCTGCATTGACTGGAAAAGCTGCCGGTACTTCAGCTCGCTCTCCTGTAATGTTTCTTGAGCTTTTATGAGTTCAATCAGCATGAAAGACTCCGGAAATTGATGAGCACACTCTCAAAACAAAAAAAGACGCACGAAATACGTAACGCCGAATTGAGCTGCAATTTGATTTAACAATTACTGATTTCAACTATTACTTGATGAAACTGTGATTGGCTGGACAAAGCCGCTGTCATAGTGTACCCAATTGTTCAAATCTGTTTTAAATTTTGTTGAGTTTTACACTCAATTCAACAAAGAATCAAAATCTTATTAAACAATCTACCCACCAGATGCTGTTTTTCTCCCCTTACCAACCAGAACCACGCCTGTTGCGGTATTCATAATTATTTTTCGGCCGACCCGCCCGCCGACATCTCTGGCAACAACCGGGATCTTGAGATCTTCCAGCATATCCAGCGCCAGCGTAATATTACGATCACCGATCATGAACACTTCCAGCCCGGTTCCGGAGACATTGGCGCCCCCAAAAACCTTGGCGACCAGATGTTCACGGTGACAACCGATTGACAGCACCTTGCTCAGCAACTTTTCCATGGCAATATTGCCATACTTTGGCGTTGCCAACCCCTCACCGTTCCATAGCGGCAGCATGAGGTGATTCATCCCCCCCCGGCATGCCACACGATCAAACAGACAGACGGCGACACACGAACCAAGCACGGTGCTGATCTGATATTCAAAAGGTTCGGCAAAGATGGTACCGGGAAAGAGGAAATGCTTGTTGATCGGTTCTTCATAGCCCACGCTGACTACGCCTCACTCATATCATCGAAGAGGAAAAGATTGCCGGCCTCAGAAAAAGAATCTTCATCGTCTAAAATCGAGCAGGGGGGAATAGTGATAGTAAAAAGCGTACCTTCGCCAGGAGTGCTGACCAATCTGATGCTGCCCTGCATAAGATCCACAAGTGCCTTGGTTATACAGAGCCCCAGCCCATGTCCCAGGTGCGAGCGAGTAGTTCCGGCATCCAATTGGACGAAGCGATCAAATATGCGCTGCTGATCTTCCAGCGCAATACCGACACCATGATCCTGAACAGAAATGTGCAAATCACCATTTCCGCAAACGGAAGCTGAAACTTCGACAGTACCGCCTTCGATGCTGTATTCAATTGCATTTGCCAGCAGGTTTGAGACGACAATCTGAAGTTTTTCAAAATCAATGGCAACAATACAATTATTTTCTTTAGCCGACAGAACCAGATCAAGCGACACATTCTTTTTTGCAGCGGTATGCAGAAAGCAATCTACAAGATCACGCAAGTCAGATGCGATATGAACCTTTACACAGCGGGGGTAGACCTCTCCCGCCTCCAATTCTGCCGCCATGAAGATATTACGGAGCTGAAAATCCAAATGGTTGGCTTCCGCACCTATCAGCGAAGACAGGGATGCTATTTCTTCATTCCCGGCACCAATTAATGCAAGCTGTCCGGCCAGTCCCATGATTGCATTGAGCGGATTATTAATTTCGTTGCGGATATTAGAAAGAAAATTACTTTTGAGCGATTCAGAGCGCTCCAGCCGTTCATTCATTTCTATCAACTTGCGGTTAACCACGCTTAAATCGGAAAAAGCCTTGCGGCTTTGGGCAAACCGGTTTGACAACTCTTCTATCAGATCATCATCGGTTAAGTTCATGCGAGGCTCTCCTTGTCTTGACATCATACCACCCCGGGAAGGGGACTAAACAACACCCCTCCTTGACAAGGAGGGGTTAGGGGTGGTGGGTACTTCACAGCTCAACCAGACTGAATATTTCCTCCGAAAGGGAATCGGGATCAAATTTTGCCACGAACTTGTCAGCGCCGGCCTGCTCTGCTTTGAGACGATTGGAAGGATTACTCATCGAGCTGTGCAGAATAACCTTCAGATGTTTGTAATCGTTATGTTCCCGCAAGGTACGGGTGAAGGTAAAACCATCCATACCGGGCATTTCTATATCGGAGATAACCAGATCAACCTTGCCATGTTCCTTTGCCAGATATTCCAGCGCCTTATCGGCAGACATCATGGACGTATTGGTGAAGCCCATTTTATCCAGCACCGATTGCAACAGCATGATTGCCGTACGCGAATCATCAACAACAAGCACGTGCCTGCCGCTCCCTTTGCCTTCAGCCTCAATCATGGCAACAGTTGAAAGATCCCGCTCTATGCCGACAACATCGGCCAGAATTGATTCAATATCCAGCAGCATGATCGCCTCGCCACTATCCGCATATGCGATTGCAACCAGCGAAAGGGCATTGACACCCTCCGGTTTGTGAATATCCTGCCAGCTACGCGTCAGAAGCGTGTCCGGTGCGTGGACGATAAAAGCCGTCAGGCTGCGGTTGTATTCACAGATGATTATGTATGCGAGTTCGTCGGAGAACTCTTTGGTAGAAAGACCCACCGCCTCTGACAGATCGATAACGGCCAGGGCATTGCCGCGAAAATCGAGGGCACCCTTGACAGCATGATGAGAATTGGGCATGCGGTCGATTCTGCGGGGGCATTCAATGATCTCAATGATCTTGAAAACATTGATGCCGTAGAGCTGATTATCCGTCAGACGGAAGGTCAGCATCTCCATCTGGTTTGACTGGGAAAGGTTCGAGCGCTGAAGTGCTTCGTCAAGTGATGATGCCATAGGGAACCTCCTGGATTGAAAACAACAATCGTCGCCTCCGCCTGCTTTTGGCAGGAAGGGCTGATGGTGGTCAGGGTTTCAGTGTTTCAGCTACACAACCTCAGAACTTCATGGGCAATGTTCTGCAGAGGCATAACCTTGTTGACGCCGCCAAGCTTGACAGCTTCGTGCGGCATGCCATAGACCACGCAGGTTGCCTCGTCCTGGGCTATAGTGATCGCCCCCCCGTCAAACATTTCCTTCATTCCGTGAGCTCCGTCATCACCCATGCCGGTCATAATGACACCAACGGCATTTTTACCGGCATAGCGGGCGGCGGAACGGAAGAGTACATCCACCGAAGGGCGGTGACGTGACACCAGAGGGCCATCCTTGATCTCAACATAATAACGGGCTCCGCTCCGCTTAAGCAGAACATGATGGTTGCCCGGAGCGATCAGTGCCCTGCCGCGCACCACCGTATCATTGTCCTGTGCCTCCTTGACGGTTACCCGACAGATGGAGTCGAGCCGTTTGGCAAAGGCGGCGGTAAAATTTTCCGGCATATGCTGAACGATAACGATGCCTGGGGTATCTTCCGGCAACATTTCCAGAAAGACCTTGAGAGCCTCGGTGCCGCCGGTAGATGCCCCGACCACCACGACCTTTTCGGTAGTCTGGATCATCGCCTTGCTGTTGGGCTTTTCCATGATGACGTCGGCAGAATATTTCGGCGCAACCTCCTTCATGGTACGCATCGCCCGCAGTGGCCCCATACGGGCTGCTGCTGCGCCTTTTACAGCGTCACAGATACGCACTTTAGACTCTTCAATAAACTGTTTCGTGCCCATCTTCGGCTTGGTGATGATATCAACTGCGCCGTATTCAAGCGCCTTCAACGCCGTCTCGTTGCCATGTTCGGTGAGACTGGAACACATCACCACCGGGATCGGATGCTGACTCATCAGTTTTTGCAGAAAAGTCAGCCCGTCCATGCGCGGCATTTCAACATCCAGTGTGATTACATCAGGAATAACCGTTCTCATGCGTTCTGCGGCCAGAATCGGATCTGCCGCGCTGCCGACCACCTCAATTTCAGGATCGGAATTGAGAATGTCGCACAACGTCTGGCGTACCAGAGCAGAATCGTCAATTATCAGAACTTTAATTTTTTTCATCGAATTGTATCCTCATCAATAGAATGTTTGTCATGACGCATACGACGCATAAAAACATCCCCGCTCCTTGTACAAAAAAAGAGCTTACGCCCCCGGGTGCCGCCGGTATCACGGGCAGAGACCAGAAGCCCCAGTGAAGCCAGCACAGCTTCGGCCTTTGCTACGTTCTGATCTCCCACAGTTATTCTGTCCGCCGACCGTTTACCAACATTCAGCACCTGAGCGCCGCCGAACAACTTGATTACCAGATCACTGCCGGCACCATATTCCAATATATTGTCGTAAATGTGCTTAAGAGCGGTATCAACATAGCGAAGGTCGTTGTCCCGACCGGCATTCTCGGGCAGCATTGCATGACAGATCGCTCCAAAACCACGGGAAGCCGAAAACATAGTCACCGCGATGCACGACCCCAGAACGGTGGAAACCAGCATCGGCGTCAGTGTTACCAGTACCTCACCCGGCTTGAGGTAGACGCTGTGCGTATGTGAGGCAATAAGGCTTTTCATAATAGATGTTAGTGGACAAGGGCCATTAACTTTTCCGGTACACCGTCGATGCCACAGCGCTAAAATCAACATCTAGTCCGCTCAATGTTTCTGAATGCCCGATAAACAGGTATCCTCCGGGCCTCAATTGTCGATGAAACTTTTTCATCAGGGTCTGCTGGGTCGGCTTATCGAAATAGATAACCACATTACGGCAGAATATTATGTCCATCTTTTCTGAAATACCGAGGTCATCGTCCATGAAGTTGATCCGTCTGAATGAAACCAGTGAGCGCAAATTCGGAGAAATACGCACCAGTGATTTGGATTTTTCACGGCTGCGCATAAGATATTTTTTCTTCAGGTTCAGCGGAATGGGATCGGTTCTCTCTTCAGGATAGATGGCTGTTTTGGCAGTCTGCAACACCTGGGTGCAGATGTCTGAGGCGGTGATGGCAACACGGAAGTCAGGACGGCCAATGGCGAATTCTGACAGAACCATCGCCAGAGTATAGGGTTCTTCACCGGTTGAACAGCCCGCGCTCCAAATCCGCACCGGGTCGCGCTGCACATCGTTGCGAGCCTCAAGAATAGTTGGCAGCGCTGTCTTCACCATAAAGTCGAAATGGGCAGGTTCACGAAAAAAATCGGTCTTGTTGGTAGTCACAACGTCAATCAGATGGATCAATTCCCCTGCCCGCCCCTCCTGGCTGAAGACGTAATCACCGTATTCCTCAAAAGTTGGAATACCCAAAGCCTTGAGGCGCTTCTGCAGACGCGCCTCAAGCATGGTTTTTTTGGCGGGTGGCATCTTGATGCCGACATTATCGTAAATGAAGCTGCTGAAACGGTGAAATTCGCGGTCACGCAGGGTTGCAGGAAGATGAGGTTTTGTGCTGTTGTCCTGGTTTTTGGTCACTCATTTTCCTTTTATCAGCTTTATTTTCAGGGCCAAGGATCACGGTTTACAGCCAGAGACGGGGGTTTCCCCCCCCCCTGTCTCTGTAACTTTGGACCCTTCCTTGCCCGATGCTGTTTATACCGGCGGCAAATACATCAAGAATATTTCAGCATACTTTATACTATTGTGTTCAGTCTCCTGCACCCTGAACTACAGCCAGTTCGTCCGAAGAAAACACCTTGTCGATGTCAAGAATCATAACGAAGCGACAGTCTACCTTACCCATTCCACGGATGAAGTCGGTATTCAGCTTGGTGCCGATATGCGGCGAAGCCTCAATACTTTCCGGCTCCATCTCGACCACCTCCTGCACCGAATCGGCAAGGGCGCCAAGCACAGTTGTATCGCCGTCCATGTTGACCTCCACCACGATGATGCAGGTGTTGACGGTCTGTTCCGTCTCGCTCATGCCGAACTTGAGACGCATGTCGATGACCGGCACCACGCTGCCGCGCAGATTGATGACGCCCCGCATGAAATCCGGAGTCTGAGGGACTTTGGTTATGTTGGTTATTTCCAGGATCTCGCGCACCTTGGCAACATCCAGGGCGAAGACCTCGTCAGACAATTTGAATGTCAAATATTGAACCGTTTCGGTTATTCCCGCTACGCTCATAAAGTAAACTCCTTTCAATGATCAAGGGAAATGCTTTTTTGTAGGGGCGGGGTCTTAGACCCGTCCTGTTTTTTCTAATCAAAATCAAAGGCGGGCGGGTCACAGACCGCGCCCCTACAAATCAATATTTTTCAAACTCATCGTCCAGATGGTCCGGACCGGCGTTCCCAAGTTCCAGGTTTATACCTCCGCCAGATGTTCGCTTGGACGGTGAAGTTTTACCCTTAACACCGGCGTGGGCAATCTGTACACGTTTACCCTGTTTGGCAGCCTGTTGACGCGGGGCGCGGGAATGACCGCCGCCGTCGATTTTGAAGAAGGAAACCGCATCGCTCAACTGTTCTGCCTGGCTGGAAAGCTCTTCCGAAGTGGAGGCCATCTCTTCAGATGCCGAAGCGTTCTGCTGAATAACCTGATCCAGCTGCTGGATCGCCTTGTTGATCTGCTCGGCGCCGGCATCCTGTTCCTTGCTGGAGGCGGTGATTTCCTGCACCAGTTCGGCGGTGCGCTGGATGTCAGGCACCATCTTGGTCAGCATCTCACCCGCCTGCTCAGCAATAGCCACGCTGCGGGTGGAAAGGCCTGATATCTCACCGGCGGCAGACTGGCTCCGCTCGGCCAGTTTACGAACTTCGGAGGCAACTACGGCGAAACCTTTACCATGTTCACCGGCACGGGCCGCTTCGATGGCGGCGTTCAGCGCCAACAGGTTGGTCTGGCGGGCGATCTCTTCGATGATAGAGATTTTGGTGGCGATTTCCTTCATGGCGGCAACCGTCTCTATAACAGCCTTGCCGCCTTCTTTGGCATCCACTGAACTCTTGATGGATATTTTTTCGGTCTGCATCGCGTTGTCGGTATTCTGGCGGATGCTGGAGGCCATCTCTTCCATACTGGATGATATTTCTTCGGCGCTGGCGGCCTGCTCGGTGGCGCCCTGTGACATCTGCTGGGCGGTGGAGGAGAGCTGCTGGCTGCCGGAAGAAACATTATCGGCGGCCGACATAACATCGCCGACGACATGCTTCAGCTTGTCGACCATGTTCTTGATCGCTTCCAGTAACTGGCCGGTTTCGTCCGTGCTCTTAACCTCAACTTCCACGGTCAGATCGCCGGCAGCAAGTTTGTTGGCAACACCTACGGCCACGGTAAGAGGGCCGACTATTCCGCGTGTCAGAAAGAAGGCTGTGAAGATGGCAATCAGAAGGGCACCGGCACCCAGACCGAACATCGTGTTGCGTGCGGAATTATATTCCTTTTCCGCCTCTTCAAAACGCATCTTGCTGCGTGAAGCATTGTGATCAATCAATTGATCCATCTCTTCTGACAACTTTCTTCCCAGGGGAGCGGCTTCCTTGCTGAGCAGAACACCTGCTTCAGCATCCTTTGCCGCCAGGGCAAGCTCGACGACTTTATTGTTGGATTGAGCAAAGGCGGAGACTGTCTCTTTAATTTTTGCAATTATCTCCCAGGACTGTTTATCGTCCTTGCTGGTCATCTCCTCTACTTTTTTAAAGTTGGCACCATACTCTTCTCGATATTTGACAATACGTTGTTGATATTCCTTCACTTTCTCCTGATCTTTACTGATGATTATGTTACGGATATTGATAGATATTTGATCTACGTCTTTATAAACATCATTAACCAAATCAATGCGGACATTGTTGACCTTGACGATCCGGTCAAGATTCTTCTGGATAGCAGACATCCCCGTTACACCTTCCCAGATCAGCACCACCATGAACACCAACAGCAAACCAAATCCAAGCGTCATCCGTTTACCAATCTTCATGTTTGCGAACATACTTCCTCCTTTTAGGTTGTGCTACCCACACTTTACTTTGCAACAACAGAGGTGAAGAGAACAGTTACATTCCCGCATGCTCCAGTTTCTCGATTGACTGCAGCAGTACACTCATATCGAGGATCAGCGCCACCGTGCCGTCACCCAGAATGGTCGCCCCGGAGACACCCTTCACATCGCGGTACATCTTGCCGAGGGACTTGATGACGGTCTGATGCTCTCCGACTACATGATCAACCACGAAACCTACCTTGGTGCCGTGAATATCGGCAATCACAATCTGCTCGATTTCCGGACGCTGATCTCTGATGCGGAAATGCTGGCGCAGTGGAATATAAGGGATAATAACACCGCGCACGTTGGCGAGATTGCGGCCATGAGAGTTTTTGATATCCTCAGCAGTCAGTTCGACGCACTCCTCTACCGCAGCCAGCGGCAGGACGAAATGATCCTTGCCGATCTTGACCAGCAGACTGTCGATGATCGCCAGAGTCAGCGGAATCTTGAGGGTGATGGTCGTGCCAGCGCCGCTGACGCTATCCACTCCGATCGAACCGCGCAAGCCGTCGATACCCCGCTTGACGACATCCATGCCGACACCGCGCCCGGAGACGCTGGTCACCTTTTCAGCAGTAGAAAATCCTGGAGCAAAGATCTGTGCATAGATCTCTTTATCAGACACTTCGGCAGTAGCCGAAATCAAGCCCCTTTCAATAGCCTTGGCGCGGATTCGATCACGGTCAAGCCCGCCGCCGTCATCGCGGATGGTTACCAGCACTGAATCTCCGGAATGTTCGGCTCCCAGACAGACGGTGCCGTGTGATGATTTACCGGCTGCCTTGCGCACCTCGGGCATTTCGATGCCGTGATCGATGCAGTTGCGGATTATATGAACCAGCGGATCGTTCAGTTTTTCGATTACGGTCTTGTCCAGTTCGGTTTCGGCGCCGAAAGTCTCCATTTCGATCTCTTTGCCGAGTTCGCTTGAGAGATCGCGCACCAGCCGTTTGAATTTGCTGAAAGTGCTGCCGATCGGGAGCATGCGGATATTGAGGGCGGTGTCGCGCAGTTCGTTGGTGAGGCGCTCGACCTCTTCCGAGATGGCGATAAAGGTGGGATCGCCACCGGCAAAGGAAACCTGGGACAGGTGCGCCTGTACCGTAACCATTTCGCCAACCAGGTTAATCAGCTGATCCAGACGTTCGGCCGGAACACGGATGCTGGCGGCGGCTTCCTGTGGCGGAGCTTCGCTGCGTTCCTTGCGGACGCTTTTGACATGCTGCTGCTCGACCAGAGCCGACTGTACCTTTTCCGGCGAGACAATACCCTGCTCTACCAGCAGTTCGCCGAAGCGCTTCTGCAGCATCAGTACCTTCTGCATTTCAACCGGCGAGAGATCACCACGTTCGACCAGAATGTAGCCCAGTTTTTTGTAGCCTTCTTCACGATCAATCAGGCCGCTTCTGTCAATAAGCTCGATCTTGATATCGCAATCGTCCTCTACAAAGATAAAGACATCCTTGATGGCATCTTCGCCACGGGTCGTAGTCAGGATGATATCCCAATAGATATAGCAATTTTCACCCACCAGTTCGTCTAACGCAGGAATCTCGTCGAACTGGGCGACAACGTGAGCTTTACCAAGACCGCGCAGTTCGTTAATCAGCGAAATGGGGTTGGTGCCGCACATCAGGATATTGTGAGCGGGACGGAAGCGGATACGCCAGGTACACTCATTGGCAAGTTCATCCTCGGACAGCGCCGGGAGCTCAATGACCGGCACCTCATCGGAACCTTTTTGCGGCATTTCTATCTGTGGCACCAGTTGGCGCAGACCTGCGATAATTTCATCTCCCTCGCTGCGATCAAGCTCTTCGCCTTCGGGAATATTGAGCAGATAGGAAATGTGGTCGCGCGATTTCAGCGTCAGATCAAGCAAGCGTTTGGTGACGGTCATCTTACCGTTGCGCACCATATCGAAAACCGTCTCAACCTCGTGCGTAAAACCTGCAATCTCATCGAAACCAAACATCGCGCCAGAGCCCTTTATGGTGTGCATGGCACGAAAGACGCGGTTGATCAGATCATTGTCATCGGGCGTTTCTTCCAGGTCGAGCAGCGAAGTTTCCAGCTCTGCCAGCAGTTCACCGGCCTCTTCGCGATACGTTGCAATTGCTTCTTCCATCATGATCTCACCCCAGTACCTTTTTAATCACGGCAATCAACTGCTCCGGTTTGAATGGCTTAACGATCCAGCCGGTGGCACCGGCGGCTTTGCCTTCACCCTTTTTAGTGTCGTTAGATTCAGTGGTAAGCATGACAATCGGAATGAATTTATTGAGGGTTCCGGCACGCACACCTTTGATGAGGCCGATGCCGTCCATATTGGGCATATTCAAATCGGTCAGCAGCATATCGACTTTTTGCGCGTTCAGTTTATTAAGGGCATCCTTGCCATCGACCGCCTCAACGACATCATAACCGTTCTGTTTAAGGGTAAATGCCACCATCTGCCGGACACTGGCCGAATCATCGGCTGTCATGATTAACTTTGCCATTAGTTGGTACCTCCAAACCAGATACAGGTTGAATTATTGTTGTGCTTGCAGGCCGAATGCCGCTCAGCACCGCTACTCTTAATGATATCTGCCAGAGTTTGCGGCTGCTGGCCGTGATACGAAAATATTTTACCGCTGTTAGCAGCGCTCTTGCAGGCTGAACAGATGATCTGCAGACCTGTTATGTCAATTTCGACCGCTGGATCAAATTCGAGTTCGATGATACTTGACGCTTCCAGCGCCTCGCGGACGATGCGCGAAAATTCCGCAGCGTTTTCAATAGTCAGGCGATCACCGCTGGTGACGATTATTGCGCCGTTTTCACGGACTGAACTGTTGAGTGGCATGACAGGCTCCTTAATCCCGGGTTGCAAACTAAACCCAACCCCCCCCAACCCCTCCTTCCCTTCAAGGAGGGGGCTGGGGGGGGGTAAGGTTTTAAAACAAATCTACATTATCACCAAACTCTGATTCATCAACAGTACTGGCCTTCGCAACACTCCGAACAGCAATCACTGTCTGGCCGCTTCGCTTACGGGCAAGAGCCTCGTGAATATGGCGTTCACTCTCCATCGTATAATGTTCTTCCATATGCCGCAGGTTCTCTTTGAACTCGCTGCTTGCCGGTTCTATCTGGCGCGATTGGGCAACAATCAGTTCGAGATCGGCAAGGACGCCATCAGACATAGCTTTTGTTCGTTCATGTACATCCACTCCTGCAGTGGCCTCTTCAACATCCTCCGTCAGACGGAGTACCCGTCCATTCAGGCCGGATAAAACGGAAAGCATCTCCGTATTCATTTCTCCCAAAGTGCTAAGAATTACGGCCAACTCTTCCTGCATCGAAGATATACGGACGCCAAGCTGATCCTCTTCGTTTTCTGAATTTGCCAACAGGTGCTCTGTTACACCATGTATTCCGGTCAGGGTCGCGGCGACTGAATCGGTCTGCCGTACCGCTTCGTCCGAGAGTCGTTTGATCGCCTCGGCCAGCACACCCAAAGCAGCCCCCTCGGGTCCGGTAAGCGCCGCCTTGATCTGCGAATTAAGGGCGATCAGATCAATCTCGGAACCAATTGCCTCGATATCGGTGACAAAGGAAGCTATTTCATTAATCGTTTGAGCCACCTTTTTTATGGTGTCTGACATATTACGGTCGGCTTCGGCACATGAAGTCAATACGGCAGTCACGGCAGACATCCCCAGGCTCATTACATCCACGAATGAAGAGCCGGTTGCACCGGTAATTGTAATAGTCTCCTGCGCAATCACTGATTGTTTACTGGCTACTTCACGCAGATTATCAATAATATTACAGACAGCTGAGTACAGCTCGCTCGAAGCAAAGCGGAGCTGGGCCTCCTGAAGTTCGCAGATATCACCGGTTTCGATAATCACTCTGCGTAGACGGTCGTTATCGTCATCGGAAGTTTTTGCACCAGCCAGATCGCCGGTAAGACGTTCCAGCGCTTCTACTACGTGTTCAAGCTGCTGCCGGGTCATGTCGTGCATCTGCATGGAAGAGACAACTTCACTGATGCTGTCGGTAACTTCGCCGGATATTATTGAAACCGTGCTCCCGAACCGGGTACATCGTTCATTGACAGCGACAAGCTCTGTAAGGTTTGCGGATGTATCCTTCAACGTTGCCAACACCATGACGTCCTGCTTTGTCTCTGATGACCTGACGGTGGACAGATTAGCGGTGATCAAGGTCGCCAGCAGTTGACGATGGCTAAGGATTGCGGCCGATTTTTCATGAACCTGATGTGAGAGTTTTTCAACATCAATAGCCAGATTAACAAAACCGCTGCCAAGCTCACCCAGACGGGCGCTTTCGATTTTGGTGGAGATACTCAACATGCGGAGGGACTTGTTCATCTTTTGGAAACCTTCCAACGGCTCAGAAAGTTTATCCAGAAGTACCTGTACCTGCTCCAGGGTAAGACAGTTTTCTCCGCTACGAGCCCGGGCGTTGGCCAGATAAGCCTCCATATCCGCCATCATCTGCTGCAGACGGGATGTAAGCGAAAACACATTCTCACCTGACACCACTGACACCAGCTCCTTGGCCATTCCTGAAATTTCCGCCGAGCGCTGATAAAAGGATTGCAGCTGCGATCCAATCTGTAAAAATTCGTCTTCAGTAGTGCCGGCCATCCGCCGTAACATGTCTATTGCAGGATCAAACTTATCCCGCAAGCCAGCCAGAAGATAGTCTCTCTCGCTATGTGTAGTAATTTGCATCGTCATGAATTGATTCCTATGGTAACAGCTTGAGCTTACGCAACTCATTTGTAAGTTTATGCCTGCTGAGCGGCTTGACGATATACGCGTCCGCTTCACACTCGTTGAATGACTTGACAACCGTGTGCGGATCATCCAGGGCAGTGGTCATGACAACTTTTACCGCCATCCCGTGCGGAATTCCCATCTTCCGCTCTATGGTGCGGATGCACAACAACGCCTCCAAGCCGTCAACTACAGGCATCATAATGTCCATAAAGATTACGTCGTAAGGGCGCTTCGACTCATGTGCCAACTGGAATGAATCTATCGCTTCCTGGCCGTTCACGGCGATGTCGCAGTCAAACTGGGACGAAAGCATTTCCTTCAAAATCCGGCGGGACAACAGATGATCTTCAGCTATCAAACATTTCACGGGTGCTCTCCTTCTATCACGGAGTACTTATTTTTAAGGCTACAATAAAACGACTGCCACCGGCAGGTATATGCTCGGCCCAAAGATGGCCGTTAAGCAGCATCGCATTTTGACGAGCAATTGCCAGCCCAAGCCCCACACCTTCATGGCGACGGGTGAATGAGCCATCTCCTTGCATAAATGGTTCAAAAATCCGTTCCAGCATCCCATCAGGAATCCCGCTGCCGCTGTCGCTTACCGTACACCGGAGTATTTCTCCAGTTCCATCCTCATCAGAAGCTGTACGGCAGACCGACAATGAGACAGCTCCATCCTCGGTAAACTTGAGCGCATTGCCAAGCAGGATTTCAAACAGACGGGACAGTTTTTCACGATCAGTCCATATCTGGCGCGGCAGGTCATCAGCCATCTGCAGCGAAAGCTTAAGCCCCTTTCGCTTAAAAGCCGACTGCCGATCCTCAATAATTGAATGCAGAAAAGTCGGCAGATCTATCAGATCATGGTGAGAGATTCCGCCATCGTGGACGTTCAGGTAATTAAACGACAGCAACTGATTTATCAGCTTCATCATATTATCTGCCGACTCGCGCGCCATAGAAAGATACTCAGAAGCGACTCCGGTCACCCCCTCTTCAGCCATCAGTTCGAGTGAACCAATCACGCCATTCATTGGTGTGCGCATTTCGTGGGAAACGGTCGACATGAATGTACTCTTGTCTGCAGTGGCCCGCTGAAGCGTTGTTCTGGCAAAATCGAGTTCGACCATAGCTTCTTTAAGATCGGCTGTTCGCCGGGCCACCGTTTCTTCCAGTTCATCGCGATAGTTTTTTTCCATCCTCTGCAGATTGCGGTAATCTACCGCCCTCAGAACGATCTTGCGCAGATGGTCAAAATCGAACGGCTTGTGCACAAAATCAAACGCGCCGTTTTTTATGGCATTTACGGCCATCTGCAGCTGCGCATGACCGGTCATCAAAATAACCGGTATTTCAGGCCAGGATTCATGTACCCGGCCCAGAAAAGCAATCCCGTCCTCACCCGGCATCATAACATCGCTGACAATGGCATCAAACTGTTCGGACAGCAGCAGTTTAAATGCTTCAGCCGCATCCTCGGCACAGGTGATGCGGAAACCATGCTTCTGAAAGCATAGTGACACCATCTGACGAATATCCGGCTCATCATCCACAATTAGTATGTGGGGCAGTAGTTGCTCTGCATGTTGTGTGAGTTCATACATAGAATAATCCTGGAGTTTGGTCAAAAATTCTTAAAATCTTTTTTCGTAGAGATCACAAAATCCCTCTGCGCGGCATCCTTCTGATGGCAGCCAAAACAGGTGGTGACCGGATCGAGGCCGCTGGGCTTGCCGTCAGCGCCAAAACCGGCAAAAAGCCAGCCGCCGGTTGCCGCCTGCCGCTTATCCTTCTTCATCATTACGATCATATTTTTCGGGCCGTCAACAGCCGGATTCTCCTTGATATTGAAAAACTCGATGACGATGCGGCTCCCCTCGGCAAATCTGTTGCCGGCCAGATACCCGCTCTGCGCTTTCTTATCGGCGTAAATGTAGTGAATACCGTAAAAGAGCGAGTTTTTATCGGTGACGACCTTGCGTTCGCTTTTCTTCCAGGAAAGATACCCTTTGGGTAGTGTTTGAGCAGGTGCGGCAGATACAAAGTTGGTAAACATGGGGAGGAACATAACAATAATTATGGCTATAGCTATTTTCATTGACTTAACCTTATATTTATTGAGAATAATTTTGTGACACTATACACAGCAAAAAAATAATTGTCACTCTTCCATCTATACAAACCTAATCATTAATCAACGTGCGGACACGCTTCAGAAAAATCGGCGGACTGAGCGGCTTTGAGATGAAATTTACGCTCTCCTGGACAACTCCATATTTATTAAGAATATCTGCCGTATAACCACTGGCAAACAACACCTTGACATCTTTTTTATAAGCTTTCAGCTTTTCAAACACCTCTATACCGTTCATGACCGGCATAATAACGTCCAGAACAACCAGAGAAATTCTGTCGGCTTCGCGTTTGAACAACTCCAGAGCCTCGACACCATCCAGCGCACTCAGCACCAGATAGCCGGCCCGTTCAAGAAGGCCGCTGCTGATTGCCAACACCTCGGGGTTATCCTCTACCACCAGAATTGTTTCGGTGCCTCCCGACAGCGTTACTAAATGAGCAGGCTCCTGCTTTTCCTTCTGATCACGCAGCGGCAGATATATTTTGAAGATTGTCCCTACCCCCGGTTCACTGCCTACCTGAATCACCCCATCATGCTGGCGGATGATACCATAGGCCATCGAAAGGCCGAGTCCGGTCCCCTTACCCATTAACTTGGTTGTAAAAAAAGGTTCGAAAATTCTCTTCTGTGTTGCATTGTCAATGCCCTCACCGGTATCGGAAACCGAAATCATAGCGAAGTCCCCCGAACGACACCCTTCCAACTCCGGCAGCGAGCCATTATTTTCAACCCTTGACACGGTAATATTTAAAATACCGCCGTTCGGCATGGCATCGCGGGCATTAGCCGCAAGGTTCATCAGCACCTGCTCGATCTGGCCACGATCGATCATAACCATGAGCGCTTCATCGGGCAGATACGTGGTAAGCAGAACATCCTCGCCGATGATCCGGCCAAGGAAGTCCTGCATAATCTTCACGATATTGCACAGATTTTCAGTCTGTTTACTGATAGTCTGCTTGCGGCTGAAGGCCAACAGACTATGGGTCAGCTTGGCTCCTCGATCAGCGGAACTGCTGATCTGGTTGACAAGCTTCATCTGTTCCGGATTACCGGCAACTTCCATCTTCAGCAGTGTGCAAGCACCGCCTATAACCGTCAGGATGTTATTGAAATCGTGGGCCACGCCGCCGGCCAGGGTACCGATAGACTCCATTTTATGGGACTGCCGCAGCTGTTCTTCCAGAGCTTTTACCATCGTCACATCATGCATGGTGACGACCGCTCCCAATTTTTCGCCGCTACGGCTCACCAACTGTCGGCCGGTTGCCAGCAGAGTAAGCGGCTTGGCGCCATTGGGGACAATGACCATTTCCTGGTCGGTAACATCTTCTCCCTGAAGTGTCCTGAAAAGCGGGATATTTTCCGTTTTCATCCGGGTAATGCCGTCCTTCTCAAAGAGGTCGTAATAATCGGACCATTGATCCGGAGAAAGCGGCTTTTCTGGGAGTCCATGAAACTCTCGTGTTGAACGGTTGAAGAGGGAAAGTGTTCCATCCTTGTCGCAAGCAACTACGCCATCCGAGAGACAATCGAGGATGGCGGCCATGAACTCGTTATTTTTGGCGAGCTCTACCTCAAGCTGCTTGTCTTTGGTAACGTCGAGACAAAAACCTATGTAGCCGATAAACTCACCGTCATTGTCATAACAAGGGGAACCGTCATCCTGCAGCCAGCGGTATTCGCCGTCTTGACGCCGCAGTCGATAATCCATGCTGAACTTTTCACGACGATCAAAGGAGCCGACATAAATATCCAGACAGCGTTGCAGGTCCTCAGGGTGAACACCCTCGACCCAGCCGTTACCCATCTCCTGCTCAAGTGTCCGCCCGGTAAACTCCAGCCAGGTTTTGTTGAAATAATTGCATAACTTGTCGGTCCCAGCCAGCCAGACCAGCGCCTGGCCTGAATCAGCCAGGGTCTGATAGCGTTTTTCCCTCTCTATGATCATGGATAAATAGCGGCTTAGCAGGACATACAGAAACAGCGATGAGACGGCAATAAATGACCAGTCTTTATAGGTGTCAATACGCGACAATAAATTAATATCACTGATGAAAAAGCGTAGTGCCACATTGGAGAAGACAACCCAGATACTGGAGAGGATCAGATAAAGGAGGACAATTTTAATCGGCATCCTGCCGAGCCAATTCTTGTCTTTCATGGGTAAGCCTTTTGAGGGGATCAGAAGGTTGGGGCGTGGTCTCAGACCCGCCCTTGTTTGGTCCAATTTCACCAAAGGGGCGGGTCAAAGACCACGCCCCTGCTTATATGTTTTTTCAGTATTTTTCAAACTCGTCATCCATATGATCCGGACCGGCCTGACCTAACTGCAGGTTTATGCCTCCGCCGGAGGAACGCTTTGCCTGCGGCTGCGTAGCGGCACTTTTGGCGTGGGCGATCTGTACCTTGTGAGCAGGCTTGCGGGAAGTGGCAACCGATGATGCGCGTCGGCCACCTTGAGTGCCGATGTTGAAGAAACTGATAGAATCCTGCAGTTGTTCGGCCTGGCTGGAAAGTTCTTCGGATGTGGAAGCCATCTCTTCGGAGGCACTGGCGTTCTGCTGGATAACCTGATCCAACTGTTGAATCGCCTTGTTGATCTGTTCGGCGCCGGTATCCTGCTCCTTGCTGGAGGCGGTGATTTCCTGCACCAGTTCGGCGGTTTTCTGAATGTCCGGTACCATCTTGGTCAGCATCTCGCCAGCCTGCTCGGCAATTGAAACACTGCGGCTGGAAAGGCCGGATATTTCTCCGGCGGCAGACTGGCTCCGCTCGGCCAGCGTACGGACTTCCGATGCAACCACGGCAAAACCCTTGCCGTGCTCACCGGCCCTGGCGGCCTCAATGGCGGCGTTCAGTGCCAGCAGGTTGGTCTGGCGGGCGATCTCTTCGATGATCGAGATCTTGGTGGCAATTTCCTTCATGGCGGCGACGGTTTCAATAACCGCCTTGCCCCCGTCTTTGGCATCGACAGAACTCTTGATCGAGATTTTCTCGGTCTGCATCGCGTTATCGGTATTCTGGCGGATACTGGAGGCCATCTCTTCCATGCTGGAGGAGATTTCTTCGGCGCTGGCAGCCTGCTCGGTGGCACCCTGCGACATCTGCTGGGCGGTGGCGGAGAGCTCCTGGCTGCCCGAGGCAACGTTGTCAGCAGCGGCCGTTACTTCGCCGACGATACTGCCCAGCTTGGCCACCATTTCGTTGAGTGCTTGAGCCAGCTGCCCGATCTCGTCTTTCTGATCGAGATCGACTTTCTGGGTCAGGTCACCGGCGGCAACCGCCTGGGCGAACATAACGCCTTTACGGAGCGGATTGCTGATGATACTGGAAATAAACACGCCGAACAGAATCGCAAGAATTATGCCTGCAACAGTAAAGCCGATCATCATGTTACGGGCGTTGTTGGCAACCAGACCATTTTCCTCTTCGGTCAACTTGGCCTGTTTGAGCTTGGCGTCCTGTAGCTTGTCGAGCATATCCTGTTCATGAAAGGCCGCCTTCTTGCCATCACCTTTAAGAACTTCCAGTGCCTCATTGTCCTTATCGGCCATAGCCAACGGCGTTACCCGGTCGATAATTTGAGCATACCCCTCGCGGGCTTTTTTAAACTCTTCGAATAATTTGCGCCCTTCTTCGGTCAGAATAGTTTTCTCGAAAGTTGCCGACTTTTCAGAAATGTCATTACGCAATTTTTTGATTGTGTCCAGTGTTGCCTGCTTTTCGGCTGCATTATTGGTCTCAACCAGATCGCGCATGTTAATGCGGATTCGCTGGAACCAGACGGATATATCGCCCAGATCGCTGATCGGCATGGTGATCTTGGAGTAAAGTTTTTCACTATTATCATCGAGCACCTTAAGCTTAATGATTCCGATCACGCCGATTGTTGCTGCTATTAGCGCCACAATGATAAATGCCGACAAAAGCTTCACACTGATCTTCAAATTGTAATACCAACTCATAAATTCCTCCTCGCTCTCTGATATTTTAGAATTAGCTGCAAAAGGTCAACTAGCCTTGCCTCTGAACTGCGGCCAACTCAGCGCCGGAAAACACCTTGTCGATATCGAGGATCATGACAAAGCGCCCGTCGTGCTTGCCCATGCCCTTGATAAATTCGGTATTGAGATGGGTGCCGATGTGCGGCGCCGCCTCGATCTGGGACGGCTCCATCTCAATCACTTCCTGAACGCTGTCGGCCAGCGCCCCAAGAACAATGTTTTCGCCGTCCATTGCCACTTCCACCACGATGATGCAGGTATTAACGGTCTGGGCGGTTTCCTCCATGCCGAACTTCAGCCGCAGATCAATGACCGGCACCACGCAGCCGCGCAGATTGATGACCCCCCGCATAAATACCGGCACCTGCGGCACCTTGGTGATGCTCGGCATCTCCAGTATTTCCCGGACCCTGGCCACATCGACGGCAAACACCTCGTCGGCCAGTGTAAAGGTCAAATACTGGGTTGTCTGTAACTCTTCAGCCATAGTACCCCTCCCCCTGCCTTGATATTAGTTATATGGACAGGAAATCTGTTTACATCAA
>JANYBN010000206.1 GCA_025360785.1 Geobacter sp. | reverse complement strand
ACGTGAGTAGCGCGCGACCCACGACCTTAGCCCCGCTGTCAAGCTATTTTTTCGGGCAAAGCAACATTTTTCAAAGATCGCTACAGAAGTCTAAAGTCCAGTTATCGGAGTAATGAATATGTTTTATAATACCGGATTGTCAGTTGTGCCGACAACAAGGTAATTACCGATCAAGATCTGCCAGCACAAAATCCACTGAACCCAGAATAGCCAGAAAATCGGCAAGCAGCCAGCCGCGACTCATGATAGGGAGGGCCTGGATATGAGGAAAACTGGGGGTCTTGATACGGAGGCGATAGGGAATTGCAAGGCCGTCAGATACGGCAAAGTAACCGTTTTCTCCCTTGGGTGCCTCAATGGCGCTGTAGTTCTCCCCTCGCGGTGGCGACATGCCACGGGTGCTGTTGACGAAGTGGTGGATCAGTGACTCGATATTCTGTAACGCATCCTGCTTCTGCGGGAGTACATAGCGATAGTCGTCAGTAATGAAACGCCCCTCAGGCATCTCGCGCATAGCCTGTGTTACGATGCGGAGCGACTGTCTGATTTCCAGCATCCGCACCTGATAACGCGCCCAACAGTCGCCACCCTCCGCAGTCGGCACCTCAAAATCAAACCGCTCATAGCCGCCGTACGGTATTTTGCGGCGCAGATCCCATTCGAAACCGCACGCCCGCAGATTCGGGCCTGACAGTCCCCACTCCTGGGCGTCCTGCAGCGAAATGGCGCCGACACCCTTCAGGCGTGCCGTGAAGATCGGGTTGCCGTTGATCAGCTGATCGTACTCTTTCAAGCGGGGCGGCAGCCATTCCAGCAGAGCACGTACCGGTTCCTGCCACCCTTCGGGCAGATCTTCGGCAACTCCGCCGATACGGAACCAGGCGGGGTGCATCCTCCCTCCGGTAATCATCTCGACAATATCAAAAATCTTTTCACGGTCGGTAAACATGTAAAAAACAGGAGTCATGGCTCCGACATCGGCGGCAAAGGTCCCCAGCCAGACCAGGTGACTGGCGATGCGGAACAGTTCGGCCAGCATGACCCGGATGGAGATCGCCCGATCCGGAACGGTAATGCCGCACAGCCGTTCGACAGAATTGACGTAAGCCAGATTGTTCTGCACGCCAGACAGATAGTCGATGCGGTCGGTGTAGGGAATAAACTGATTCCAGTGCTGGCGTTCGGCGATTTTTTCGGCTCCGCGATGGTGGTAGCCGATGTCGAAATCGATGTCGCGAATCTCCTCGCCATCCAGTTTGAGAATGCAGCGGATGATGCCGTGGGTGCCGGGATGTTGCGGCCCCAGGTTGAGAATCATCTCTCCCTCGTCAATCCGCTCAAAGAAATCGGAGGCTGGCAGGGGGGCGTGACTGCGGGCGTCCTCAAGCGTATATGGCTTCATCTCGGTAGCGCGGAAGGGGTGGCTCTTTCTGAGCGGATGTCCTTCCCAGTCATGCGGCATCAATATCCGGCGCAGGTTGGGGTGTCCGCCGAAGCGGATGCCGTACATGTCGTACACTTCCCTCTCATACCAGTTGGCGGCGGGAAAGATGGAGGTTATCGTGGGGATTTCTGGACTGTCGCCGCTCAATTCGGTTTTAATACGGATATAGCCGGGCTGTTCAAATGAAAGCAGATGATAATTGAGGGTGAAATCCTGGTAGCTGCTCCGTTCTTGGCGGCAGGAGTCATCGACGGCGGCAATATCCTCCAGCCGCTTGAATGACGCTCCGGAACGGTTTTTAAGGTGCTTCAACAGCGCAGGAACCTGGCCTGGCGGAGTCCGCAGCGTCAGCATGTCGGTTGCTGCCTGGTCAACGGAAACCAGACCTTCAAATAATTGTGCAATCTCCTGCGGCAAATTGAAATCCGGAAAGTCATGGATCGGTGCCGGAGGTCTCCAGATCTCTTCGGAGCGGGACTGGAAAGCTGTGGGGTGGCCTGCTGCCGAGCCACGGATATTGATCGCTTCCATGCCCGGTCCGCGGGTGTCATTGGATTTGGTCTCACCAGGAACCAGCACCGGCACGGTCGTTCCCTGCCATCCCCCCTGCATGTGAAGCACCGGTCGGGCCGGACGCTCACCTGTTTTAATCTTCTCCTGCAACAGCATCAGTCCCTGCATAAAGGCCTCGGGGCGAGGCGGGCAACCCGGTACATATACATCCACCGGCAGGATCTGATTGATCCCCTGCACGACGCTGTACACATCATACATGCCGCCAGAGTTGGAGCAACTTCCCATCGACATCACCCAGCGGGGTTCGGCCATCTGCTCATAGAGATTCAGAATCGAAGGAGCCATCTTGATGAAGGGGGTGCCGGCAATCACCATCAGATCTGCTTCGCGAGGTGTGCCACGAAGAACCTCAGCCCCGAAGCGCGAAACATCGTGGCGCGAAGTGAATGATGTCATCATTTCGACAAAACAGCAGGAAAGGCCGAAGAACATCGGCCAGAGTGAATTTGCGCGTCCCCAGTTGATCAGGTCGTCGAGACGGGTCAGGATGACGTTCTGCGGGATTTCGTTATCCACGCTTAGTCCTCCCCTCTCTGGACGGGCCCCAATCAAGACCTCCCTTTAACCAGAGCCAGATCAGGCCAGCGAAAAGGATCACAATGAAAACCGTGATCTGGACAAGTCCGACGATCCCCAGCAGATCCCAAGCCACGGCCCAGGTGAAAATAAAGGCGGCTTCAACATCAAATACAATAAAAAAGATTGCTACCAGATAAAAGGGGACAGGCCAAGCCATGCGGGCAGAGCCGCTGGGGGCAACTCCCGATTCGTAAGGCATCCCTTTGGTTATTGAAGTGCGCTTGGCGCCCAGCCACCATGCTGCCAGCAACAGCGCACCTATCAGAGCCACTGAAACAAGCGCATAAACCGCGACGTGGTAGAAAGGAGGGGAAATCATGATGTGACTATATCAGATGAACCGAACTTGTAAAAGAACTGAAGTTATTAAGCTTCAAATGAAAAGCCCACCAAATTTCGGTGGGCTTCACTTATCTTTAACGTATTCGCTTCCATTTTCAAGGACTTTTCCGATCCTGCCTACCCTCGGAGTGATGTTGTCAAACTATGTGACTTACTTTCAGGCGGAGTATCTGCGATAATAATCGCCCCCCTTTTAATATTCACCTCAGAATCAGGCACATCGGAGCGCTACAGCCTCCTACAATCGGTGATGTTCAGGCGGAGTGTCTTCCATAAATACAAAACCTCCACACCGTATTTACTTCCTTCTTCTTGATTTAAAGATACCACTGCCAGAGTAAAAAAACAGTCTGTTTTATTTATTTTTTCAGGTGTATAATTTCACTTTTTGGAACTATTTGAACGAATTGGGAGAGTTTGAACCTGAAAGATGTTTACAAAATAGATCAATCTGGTACATTCCTCGACCACAAAGATTTTTCATAGTAATTACATATAAATTTATTGTTAGGGAGACAACGACTTATGAAGGCAGTCCTGATGGAAGGTTTTGGAGGAGTCGAAGTACTTAAGGTAGGAGAGTCGGAAAAGCCGACACCAGGCGAAAACCAGGTGCTTGTCAAGGTTTACGCTACCAGTATCAACCGTCCGGATCTGGTGCAGCGTGAAGGGAAGTATCCACCGCCGGCAGGAGATTCAGAAATCCTCGGCCTGGAAGTTGCCGGGATTGTTGAGGCACTGGGAGCCGGTGTTACCGGTTGGCAGGTGGGTGACCGAGTCATGACGCTGGTTGGCGGGGGCGGATATGCCGAATTTGCTGTGGCATACGCAAGTCATCTGATGCGAATTCCGGAGAGTATGAGCTTCGAGGAAGCCGCGTGTGTCTGCGAATCATATATCACTGCCTTTCTGAACGTGTTCATGATCGGAGAATTCAAGGATTCCCAGACCGCCATTTTGCATGGCGGCGGCGGTGGAGTTAATACCGCTGCGATTCAGCTCTGCCGGGCGCTGACTCCTGCAAGCAAGCTGATTGTGACGGCTTCTCCCGCAAAAATGGAGCGGGTCAGAGAGCTTGGCGCCAATTTTCTGATAAATTTTCATGAGACCCCCGATTTCACAGAAGTCGTGAAGGAATATACGGGCAAAAAAGGAGTGGACCTGATTCTGGATCATGTCGGCGCTAAATATCTTGCTCCCAATATGAATTCGCTAGGTTACAAAGGGCGACTGGTTATCATCGGAGTTGTCAGCGGCATCAAGGCTGAACTTAACCTGGCCCTGATGATGGTGAAGCGTCAGCAGATTATCGGCAGCGTTCTTCGCTCGCGACCGGTTGCTGAAAAAGCCGAGATTGTTGCAGAATTTACCCGCCGCGCCCTGCCGAAATTCGCCGATCGCAGCATCGTTCCGATCATTGAAAAAGTATTCAGTATCGATCAGGTCGCCGATGCTCATTGTATGATGGAGGAGGACAAACACTTCGGAAAAATCGTGCTGAGAATTCAGTAAACAGCAGCAGTTGCCTTTATCTTGTATTTTATTTATACTCTGCCGTCAATGTCAGCAACTATGATCAGTATATAAAAACACATCATTATTTTGGAGGAAGCAAATGTCAGAACAGAACCCGCAGGTTGTGCTGGAAACGTCGATGGGCACCATCAAAATTGAACTTTTCAAGGAAAAAGCTCCGATTACCGTCAGAAACTTTCTATCCTACGTAAAGGACGGTCATTACGACGGGCTTATATTTCACCGCGTTATCAAAGATTTCATGGTTCAGGGTGGAGGCATGAATGAAAATATGGAGGTGAAAAAGCCTAAGTTTGCCATTAAAAACGAGGCGACAAACGGCCTGAAAAACAACCGCGGAACTCTGGCAATGGCCCGCACTTCGGCGGTTGATTCGGCTACATGCCAGTTCTTCATCAACACGGTTGATAATGCGTTTCTGGATAATCAGGGTAAACATCCAGACCATTTCGGCTACTGCGTGTTCGGTCAGGTTCTAGACGGCATGGACGTGGTTGACCAAATCCGGGCCGTAAAAACCGGAAACAAAAACGGTCATTCTGATGTGCCTCTGGAGCCGGTTTTTATAACATCAGCCCGGCTGATTGAGCAGGAGGCATAATCATGGATAATAATCAGGTTTGTTATACATTCGACGCGGCGCTTGAAATGGCGATTACGATGGAAGAAGAGGGTTTCCGTAATTATCTGTCTGCAATCCGCCTTCTCACAAACAAAGGGGCCAAGGAACTTTTGCGCGAAAACGCGCTCGATGAACTGGATCACAAGCACCAGCTGGAGAAAGCGCTGTTGGATGGACGAATGGAAGGTGGCGATGATCTTGACAAGCCTGTTCCGACCATGCACCTCGATTACCTGTTAAAGAAGGAGGAACTCGGTCCGCAGTCCGGAGTGCGTGAGGCGTTAATCTATGCCATCCATCTGGAAAAGGGGGCTGTTGATTTTTATGGCAAAGTGTCAAACGGTTGTGCAGGGGCGCCTATGGGGAAGCTGTTTGCTCAGCTCCATAAAGACGAAAGCCGCCACCTTCAGGCTCTTGAAGATCTCTATGAGCAGCACTTTATGACTGAAAACTGATTCATAATCACCTTTGCAAGTGTACATTATAGAACATATCTGGGGCTGTAGCTCAGCTGGGAGAGCGACGCGTTCGCAATGCGTAGGTCGAGAGTTCGATCCTCTTCAGCTCCACCATATTTAATTTGTTGCAGTCACAGATAAAAAGGTGTCATGCGCTTTGCAATATAAATTAATACATCGGGCGCTTAGCTCAGCGGGAGAGCACTGCCTTCACACGGCAGGGGTCGCAGGTTCGAACCCTGCAGCGCCCACCAATAAAATCAAGGGTTAGCAAAGCGCTAACCCTTTTTTTATGCCGATTTTGTCCGTAAGTCATTGACACATTCCGTGCCCGGAGTAGGATGCAACGATATTGTGATATCTCAAGGCTTTTATCAATAGAGGTCGACCAGGGGGCGTTACCATGTTTCGCAGCTTAAACCAATTTATGATGCTATTGCTACTCGCTTCGGTAGTTCTGCAGTCTTGTGCCAACCGGCCACAGATAGTCATGCCTGCGGCTCCTGTTCCCGTGCTTGAAATAGTCATGCCGAAGATTCCAGTTCCAGCGCCTGCACCGAACGAATTTATTGTCTTCTACGACTCAGACCCGCCAGGTGCTGTCCTGTACGATAATAGTAATAATAAAAGGCTTGGAGAAACACCATTTTGGGCGTTTTATGAATTGACACAAAAGGATCGCCAGAACGGCTCTATTTTCATTGACCCAACTCGGGTGGTTTGGCCCAGTGGGGCAACCGCCACGAACTCCCCCGGTGTCGTCTTTGCTCTAAAGGATGGGTTCGAGAAGACTTACCGTTTCTCTAGACCTGCTGGAAAAGGAAGTGAAGATGATTATGCCTACGGACTCAAAAGATTGACGCACCGTTACACATACGGGGAGGATGACAAGAAACCAAAGGCAGGCCAGTGATATTTCCGCTGGTTAACCTCGTCTGAACGGCGGCAGACGACCAATTCTAATTCCTGCATACAACCCGCTTGACAATCATCGTCCCCTGGTGATAGTTATTATTTAGTAACTACTACGGGGCGGTGCCATGAACGAACTCACCGAACGCCAGAAAACCGTCTATGCTTTCATATCAACCTATCAAAAGCAAAAAGGGTATTCACCCAGCATGCAGGAGATTGCCTGGCATCTGAAGGTGTCCGGTAACCTGGGCGTCATTCGCCACCTGACAGCTCTGGAAAAGAAGGGATTCCTGACCCGTACACCTGGCAATTCCCGCAGTATCAGACTGACTTCTCCCGGTTTCCCCTGCTCTGAATCCCCGGAGCGCATGATCCACAGCGAGGATCAGTTCTCCATATTTCTGCCTGTGGTCGGCACCGTGCGGGCCGGTATGCCCCAGCCTCCGGAGGAGGATATTCAGGAGTATTATTCCATTGATCGCAATGTTGCACGTTCCGGCGGCACGTTCTTCCTGAAAGTCAAAGGTGACTCCATGATCAACGCCTCTATCTGTGAGGGTGATCTGGCGCTTATCCGGTCACAGGCAGTTGCACAAGATAGAGATATTGTCGTTGCGCTGGTGGATGGCGAGGCGACACTAAAACGCTTCTACCGGGAAACCGACCACATCCGTCTCCAGCCGGAAAACTCCAAGTATGACCCGATCATAGTCCGTGAAGGCTCATCCGATATCTCTATTATCGGAAAGGTTGTGGGCATATATCGCACCCTGTATTGAATGATGCAGCCGCGCAGTACTGATATACGGGTGGCCGTTGTCTTTGGTCCCGGCATGAGGATTCAGCCGATGTGGTTCGATGTGAACCGCAAGCAGCACACCATCCGGAAGATTACCAACAGCTGGATGGACAAAAAAGGGGAGACGGTCTTTATGCATTTTCACGTCACCGACGAGGGGGCGCTGTACGAGCTGGTCTACAACATGGCTGATGCCAGTTGGAAGCTGGAGCAGATAGAGGTGTTGTGATGGAACGTACCATCATGCATGTCGATATGAACGCCTTCTTTGCTTCGGTAGAGCAGCAGTCAAACCCGGCCTTGCGGGGTAAGCCGATTGCCGTCATCGGCAGCAGTTCCCGCACTGTCATCCTGACCGCCTCCTATGAAGCCCGCGCTTTCGGCGTCAAGACCGGCTTCACCACCTGGGAAGCAAAACAGAAATGCCCCGAACTTGTCCTGGTGCCGGCCAACAACCGCCTCTACACCCACGTTTCATCCCTGATTATGAAGATCATGCACGATTATACGCCACTGGTGGAGGTATTCAGCATTGACGAAGCCTTTATGGACATCACCGGCTCACTTAACCTGTTCGGCGGCGTGGAACGTATCAGTTACCTGATCAAGTCTAGAATCAAGGCCCGCTTCGGCATCAGCTGTTCTATCGGTATCGCCCCAAACAAGCTGCTGGCAAAATTGGCCAGCGAGATGAAAAAGCCGGATGGTTTGACAATCATCCACCCGCAGGATATTGCACGTACGCTGGAGCATCTGCCGATCAAGGAGCTGTGCGGCATCGGCCGCAAGATGGAACGGCAGCTGCTCATGATGAGCATCCACACCTGCGGCGAGCTGGGACGCTGTGATGAGGCCCGTCTGACCGGTAAGTTCGGCATAGTCGGCTCACGGTTGAAACAGATGGGGCAGGGGATTGATAACAGCCCGGTGGTTCCGGCTGAAGAGGCCGAGGAGGTCAAGAGCGTCGGCCACAGTATGACCCTTAAAAGGGACATCCGGGAGCGGGCCGATATCCTGCGGTTTCTGCTGCAGCTGTCGGAAATGGTGGGGCGGCGGGCCAGGCGTTACGGCGTGTGGGGCAGAACCATCCACCTTACTGTCCGCTACGCCGATTTCACGACGTTCGGCAAGCAGGAGAGCCTGCGCGAATATATCAACCTGAGTGACGATATCTACAATGCCGCTGTAAAGATTCTGGACAGCCTGGAACTGACCCAGTCGGTCAGGCTTCTGGGCATCAGGCTGACCAATCTGCAACACCAGACCAGTCAGTTGCCGCTGTTCCCCGAGGACCAGACCCGCCTCAAGCTGACCGAGGCGATGGATCAGGTCAACAACCGCTTCGGTGATTTCGTCGTGATGTACGGCAGTCTGCTGGATCAGGAAGGGAAGGGGAGTCACGTCATTTCCCCCGCCTGGCGACCGGAGGGGATCAGGAATGTGGGGGTGCAGTGATTATCAGACCTCTACTTGATGCAATCCCGACTTATTCTGATAACTATCAACTACATAAAAAAACTGGCTAAATACCAGCCTGTTTAAACAAGAGTTTACTACTTCATCAATACTTTTAACGCCTGCTTAAGAAGCCCTTCCACTGAAACACCTCCGGTTGCATCCAGTCCCGCCAGGGCTTTTCGTACGTGTGGCTCTTTATAGCCAAGATTGAGCAGTGCCGAAATGACGTCCTCAACGACATCATCAGCCGGTATTAAACGGGCATCAGCGGCAGGAAGTGATGATAGATCCATTTTGCCGACCTTGTCTTTCAGCTCCAGCACCAGGCGTTCAGCAGTTTTCTTGCCGATGCCGGGGATGGTTGAAAGCTTGTTAAGATCGCCCTGCGCCAGCGCCTGAGCCAGCGGGCCTGGCTGGATATTGGAGAGGATATCGCGGGCCAGTTTGGGGCCGACGCCGGAGACGGCGATCAGCAACTGGAAGAAGGATTTTTCCAAACGGGTGCGGAATCCGTAGAGCAGAATCGCATCCTCTCTGACACTGGTGTGGATGTGCAGCGTAGCCGTGCCTCCCTCCTCCGGGAGTTCATAGTAGGTTGAAAAGGGGATGTGTACCCGGTAGCCGACTCCCTGTACGTCGAGGATGATGTGGTCGGGCGATTTATGGGCAATTTTACCGGTCAGAAGTGCAATCATAGCTTCATGTCCCTCCAGGATGTTTTTTTCTGTTTCGTGTTGACACGGCCTCCTGAGAGCTGCTTGAGGCCGTATGAATTGATATGACAGATTGCGACCGCAAGTGCATCGGAGGCGTCGGCCTGGGCTGTTTCCGGCAAACCGAGCAGCGCTTTTATCATCTTCTGTACCTGCTCTTTTTCAGCCCGCCCCTGCCCGACCACGGCCTGTTTTACCTGCAGCGCGGTGTATTCTGTGACCGGCAAACCGCAATGTACCGCGGCAACAATGGCGGCTCCGCGGGCTTGACCCAGTTTGAGAGCGCTTTGCGGGTTGGTCGCAAAAAAGATGTTCTCGACGGCGACCTGCTCAGGTTGATACTGGGCAATTATCTCCAGAAGACCGTCAAAAATCTTTTTGAGCCGGCCCGGGAAGTCGGCTGCTGTATCAGTGAAGATAGCGCCGTTGTCGATGTGAACCAGCCGGTTGCCGACTTTTTCTACAATACCGTAGCCTGTTATGCGCGAGCCGGGGTCTATGCCGAGGACAATCATGGAAGGGTTCCTTTTACTAAAACCACTAAAAAAACGGGCGCCCAATATTATTGGACGCCCGATGCAGAACAATATTGCTGAAGGCTCTACTTCTTGCGGAGCACTTTGATGACTGCGGAGAAATCCTCTTCGCCAAGGCCGGCATCAACTCCCGCCTGATATACCTTGCTGGCGGATTCGGCAGCAGGAAGAGTCAGGCCGATGAGCCTGGCGGCATTCATGACCATGTGCAGCTGGTCGTTGACATATTTGAGGGCAAGGCTGCGGGAGAAGTCACCTCGGGCCATAGCGCGCCCCTTCTGGTGGAAAAGTGGCGAAGCTACGCCACGGGTATCGAGAACTTCAAGAATTTTGTCGGCGTTGAATCCCATTTTCTCGCCAAACACCAAGCCTTCCGCCAGTACCTGTACCAACTCGGCCTGAACCAGATTGACGATGAATTTCATCTTGGTGGCATCGCCTATCTTGCCGACGTGAATCGTATTTAGTCCGAAAAATGAGAACGGTTCACGGCATTTGCCCGCCAGAGCCGGGTCGCCTGAAGTGATGATTGTCATGAGGCCGTTGACCGCATGGTCTTTGCTGCCCCATACCGGCGCATCCAGATACTGAACATTTTTCTTTGCACACTCTTCGGACAGCTTCATCGTCGTTTCAAGAGAATGTGACCCCATATCAGCGAGGATCGTTCCGCTGTCTATGCCGGCCAAAATGCCTTTGTCGCCAAAAAAGAGCGGCCCCAATTCATCGCCCTCCGGAACGATAGCGATGACAAGATCACGTCCTTTAGCCGCTTCAAGCGCAGAAGATGCCGCTTTGGCACCTGATGCAGCCAGCTCTTGCACAACCGCCAGTTCAGTGTCGTACACGGTCAGTTCATAACTTCCCTTGGCCAGATTGGCAGCCATATGTCGTCCAACAGTACCAAGCCCAATAAAACCGATCTTTTGTAGTAACATGCAATACCTCCTGTAGGTGGCTGCCATAAAATAGTGTTACAATTTATAACAGTTTTTGTCGGCTGGCAATGATCAAATAGTATTGACACTTGTTTTTTTGTTTATTCAGCATTAGCGGGACACCGTGACGCCGATCCGGTCGCAGATATCTGACAATCTGCAGTTCGAACACCGGGGCGACACCGGGTGGCAATGATTCTGTCCGAACGCTACCAAGAGGTCATTAATCTCGATCCAGTATTCGGCAGGGAGTTGAGACCTCAACACCCATTCAGTCTCGTCAGGTTTTTTTGTTGAAACATATCCCAAACGGTTGCATATGCGGTGAACGTGGGTATCTACACAAATCCCAGGTTTGTTAAAGCCGAGAGTCATGACCAGATTAGCTGTCTTACGCCCGACTCCTTTAAATTTCAGCAGCTCATCGATATCGTCCGGCACGGTTCCATGATACTCTTCAACCAGTTTTCGTGACAATTCAGCTATCTGTGCCGCCTTGGTGCGATAAAAGCCAGCGGGATATATCAGTTGAGATATATCATCGACTGATATATCTGCCATTGCTTCAGGTGTCTGTGCTCGTGCGAAAATCCGTGCAGAAGCCTGAGCCGTCACCTCGTCTTTGGTTCTTAGCGAGATAATGCAGGAAATCAAGACCTTGAAGGGGCTGCCGTTGCAGTGAGCCACAATGGTAACTGCCGGAGTCTGCCAGTTTTTGTATTCTTCGCGCAGGATAGCGATAACGGTATGTATTTCATCAGGTTTCATTGATTGGATTCTATCCTAAGCAGGCTGGCTCCGCAATAGCGGTTTTACTTTTATGTCGTAGCGAGGTAGTATGTCCGGCATGAACATAGACCTGCATATACACTCCAGTTATTCCGATGGTGCCTTTACTCCCGCCGAACTTGTTGCTCTCGCCGGAAAACATGATGTGCGCGTAATCGCCATTGCCGACCACGATTCTGTAGCCGGAGTTGAGGAGGCTGCTGTCGCGGGAGCTGCCGCCAATATTGAAGTTCTTCCTGCCGTGGAACTTTCTGTACAGTTTAAAGATTGGCAGGATGTCCATCTGCTTGGGTATGGCATCGAATGTCGCGATGAAAATTTTTTGCTGGCCCTTGACGGTTTCAGACGCCGGCGCGATGGCCGCAACGATGAAATACTTGAGCGCGTGAACGAAATGTTGCGTGCTGAAGGTCGAATCCCTCTGGATTGCAATCGGGTGCGGTCTTTTGCTCGTGATTCCATCGGCCGACCGCATATTGCCAGGGCGCTATTGGAGCGTGGTTATGCGGCTTCGATGGAAGATGCATTCAAGCGCTACCTCGTGCCCTGCAATGTCCCTAAATTCTACTGGCTGATGGATGAGGCAATAGCTGAAATTCATCGTATTGGCGGCGTTGCGGTACTCGCGCACCCAACCAGCATATCCAAGGACCCGGGTACGCTCGGCTCTGTCATAGCAGATCTTCATCTTTCAGGTCTGGACGGTATTGAGGTTTATAACAATATGGGCTGGCCGCAGGAGATTGAATTTCTGCGGCGTACTGCGCAAGATCGCGGACTGTTAGTGACGGGCGGATCAGATTTTCACGGGATCGAAGAGGGACTTGAAATCGGAAGGGGGCGAGAAGGTATGCGCTTTGACAGCGACCTGCTCGCCCCCCTGTATGAACGGATACAACAAATCCGAAAGTAATCAGTTACATCTTTTCCTTATAAGCCTTGTAATCAACTACATGGATGTCCTCAATAACCGAAGTTACCCCTTTAACTGATTTAACAATCTCGATGGCGGCCTTTTTCTGGGCCTCAGAAATAATGTAGCCGCTGATTGACACCGCACCTTTGTCGATTGAAATTGTAAATGGTCGATAATCCTCTAAAACAGGTGAATTCAGGAGGGCTGTTTCGATCTTCTTTGACAATATCGCGCTGTCTATTACAGTGCCTGCGGACTTATCAAACTCTTTTATTGAGGGCTCTTTGGCCGCAGCAATAATGCATTCAACAATCGTCGCCCCTGAAAGACGGGAGGTGTTAAATACCAGATCATAATTATTCGGATCCTGCCAGTCACGGTCAAAATAGAAGTGGATGAAACCGCCCCGTTGGTGATCGCTGCGGCGTATCAGGGAACGGGCCATGTCAGGGTCTATCCACTCCCGCTCGGCAAACCGCTCCACCCGCTCTTCGAATGCTGCTATAAATCGGAAGCGGAGAATGTTCCTGCAATCCTTCAGCAAGTCTTGACCGCCCCGTCCATAAATTACTACATTCCCTTTTCGGGCAAGATCCAGGATGATCAGCTCGATTGCATTCAGGGCTGCAGCACGTTTGCGGTCCTCTGCAGTAACGTATGAAGGCGGTTTTTCATCAACCATTTGCAGCATCTGTGGAGTCAGGCCGTATTTGGTCGCAAGTGAATTGATTCGTGGTCCGTCTATAAGGGTATATTTGAGCCTATGGGCAACTTCCGAGGCAATCTGATATGCTCCGGTGCCCATTTCGCGTGATACGGTAATAATTGCCATTATCCAGCCTCCAATAAAGCGAATCAGTTTAGTCGCTTATAGCATGTAATACTTTCGTATACAAGCCGATCGTGCTTAGCGTGGCCAACAATTAATCCAGCTAAATATTGCCTGAGTCGGTGTGAGTCTGATGGAACGGAATCTATTCCAATTCGACATTTACCGTAATAATGAGTCTGCGGAGTAAGCCGCCATGCGTGATATCCAGGGGAATTCTTACCGTTCCGCCCTCGTAAACGACCTCTTGTGATAATAAGGCGACCTGCGGTGAATCTACAGTATGGGGCATGACCTGGTGAGGGTCCGCTGACTTATCAAATCGGTCTGCTGCAATAGTTTCAGTCTCTGAAGATGGGTATGGAACAATGCTCGTTTCTGACGGCTCACTCATCACCGTGACCCGGTCGAGTACCTGACGAGAAAGCGTTGTCAAAGCCTCAAGAAGACCCTCCCCGTTGGCAGCGTTAGAACTACAGACCGACAACTGGGAAAGATCGAGGGATGCAGTCGTAGCGGTCACTTCAGCAGGGTTGTTTCCCGAGGTAAAACTGTTAAACTGCAGAACGGCAGGTGTTTCGTGAAGTCCGACTCCATATGCAGACAGAAAATCCCGCAATTGTGACACGCTCTCCCTGGTTTCAGCAGCGTGATCAGTCGCCGGATTAGCCATGATTATAATTCCGTCGGCACCCTTGAGTGTCATTTTCCAGGTTGCCGGATTAGTGACGATTCCGCTAAGTGTGTAGACATGTAAACGGACATGGTAACCGTTCGGCAGCGGCGTCTCAAACGGACTGAAATCGAAGAACTGCAGATTGTCAGCACCAGCTGGGACACTCTTTAAATCGCCGCGCAGGGAGGGCTTTATCCGTGAGTAAATGTAGGTGAGAGCAGTACTTTTCCCGCTTCCAGCCGGTCCGTAATAGACAATCTTGGCGTTGATCTCTTTTTTTGCATGATTAACTATCGCCATGACAAGCCCCTGAATATCCTACTTTTTCTTGTTCAACAACAGCCGTTTTGCCAAGGTCGAGATAACAGAACCGATGTTTTTGCTTTTGGCTAATTGGGCCAGATCCTTCTCACCCATAGTACCCAGATATCTCATGGCGTTCTGAACCGGTGTCCGGTTGTTTTCTATCAAAGCCCTGCGGATCTTATAACTTTTAATCCATTCCTTGTTGGCACAGATCAGCCGCATGATCTCATCATTCTGAATGCCTGATTTGACAAGCGTTAGTATTTCAGCCTCGGTAATGCGCGGATTTTTTATGACACTGCCTGATACCAGCTTGTTTGCGTCCTTGACAAGTATCGAGCGCCACTCTTTGTCACCGGAAAGTGCCATCTTGATCTTTTCGCCAATTCCCATGAGTTGAGCAGTCTTATATTTACTGAGAAATTGTTCTTCTTCTTCATTTATCGGTTCATCTTCCTCGGGCTCAGCCTCTTGGCAGGCATCATGCGGAGCAGCTCCAAGCTCATCCCCATTAACGGTAATGGGGCCTTCAGCGGCTTTGGGCGCTTCAGGATGGTATTGGCAGAGGGTAGGTAATGCCGCGAGAACCAAAGGGTTGTGATTGCCACAATCCATGTACTCTTTTATTACCTCTGTTGGTAAGTCACTAAGGCAGGAGAGGGCTGTAGCGCGAACGGTAGGTTCGGAATCTTTTGAGAGACAGAACAGAAGCATTAGCCGGTCAGTTGTTGTGAGGTTCTCAGCAGTGGCGCAACCGGCGAGCTTGGCCTCCGGAGATGTCCCCGGCCGGACGTACGCCGCCACAGCCGGGGATATAGTTAATTTGAACTTTTCGGCCATCTTAGGTTATTTCTGCGAAAGGGTCGCTTTTATTCCAGCGCCCTTCAGTTTAACAAGGGCGGCATCTGCCGTTTTTTTACTATTGTAAGGGCCAATAGACAAACTCTGGGACGGTATTTCGATGGCGGAATGCTTGACCGTTACAGATAATCCGGCTGCCTTCAACCGCTCTTTTTCAGAGAGAGCCGATTCGTTTTTCAAATACGACCCGGCATATACGGCAAACTTGCCGCCCTGCTCCATAATAAACGTATCTGATGTTTGACGTTTCAGTTTTTCCAGGGTTGACTGAGCCGAGGCCCGATCCTTGAAATCAGCTACGAACAGACGATTCATATTCGACTTTTTACGAGCTGCGGGTTTGATGATCGGTTCAAAACCGACCTTGCGTACTCGAACCATGTCTGCTGACAGAGCCTCTTCAAGAACATAATTCCCGACCACTATTAACCATGAGCCGGTTGCGGTTTTTTTGATTTTCAAGACAGTTTTTGGTTTTAGTTGAACATCAGAAACCGGCTTCTTTACGTTATCTTTTGTGGGAACGGTTTTTTTGTCAGCAACAGCAGTTTTTTTTGTATCCACGACCGGTTTTTTTACTTCAGCCTTGGCTGCAGGAGCTTTATCTGCCTTTTTATCCGCAATCGGTACCGGCTGCGGCTTCTTGTCGGCTGCTTTTGCCGCTTCAGCTTTTTTTGGCTCTACTTTCGGTTTTGCCGGAGCTGGTTTGGTTGCCTGGGCTTCTGCCGGCTTGGTTGGTGCTGCCGCTGGCTTTGCAGCAGGAACTGCGGCCGTAACAGCGGTTGCCGCCGCTATTTTCGGAGCTTCAGCTTTTTCCGGTGTTTTACCATTCGGCTTGTCAGGTTCACCCTCGCGGGCCGGCAATGGCATCTTGACAGCCTGTGGCGCTGGAGCGGGGGCTTCAGTTGTTTTTTGCGCATCCTGTGGTTTTATCAGGCCTGTGAAAAAATAGAGGTAGGTAAAGCCGCCGACCAGAATCAGCAGAAGGACAAGAAGAGCGCTTTGATTCTTTTTCTCGCCATTCGCATCCGCTTGTTGAGAGTCGCCGGAATCTTTGCTAAATTTAAAATCCATGAAAATCCTCCATTTAAATGCTTAATGATTGTTATGTGTCTCTTTTTTTTCTGCAAGAGCCTCTGCCACAATTTTTTGAGAAAGATGCGATGGGACCTCTTCATAATGGGAAAATTCCATACTGAACAGTCCTCGGTCACTAGTCATTGATTTAAGATCGTTGGAATAGGCCAGAACTTCAGACATCGGCACAATAGTGCGGATAATCTGTGAATTTGCTTTGGGTTCTACGCCGACAACCTTGCCTCGCCGTGAGTTGAGATCGCCGATGACATCACCCATGTTTTCATCCGGAACAGTGATTTTCATATTCACAATGGGCTCAAGCAGAATCGGTTTGCAGAGTTCCATTGCCTTCTTGAACGCCATCGAACCGGCCACCTTGAAAGCCATTTCGGAGGAGTCTACGGTGTGAAAAGATCCGTCGTAGAGTGCAACTTTGAAGTCTACGACCGGATAGCCGGCAAGAAAACCTTCCACGCTGGCTTCCTGAATGCCCTTGTCAACGGCTGGAATATACTGGCGCGGAATGACTCCGCCGACAACCTTATCATCAAAAACATACCCTTCACCACGGCCGGTCGGGGACATTTCTATCCAGCAATCCCCATACTGCCCACGCCCGCCGGACTGCTTCTTGTATTTCCCCTGCACCTTGGCCGTGCCGCGGATCGTTTCGAAATAGGGCACTTTAGGTGTCTTAAGCAGAACCTCCACGCCAAACTTGCGCTTCATCTTTTCAACGATAACTTCCAGATGAACCTGTCCCATACCGGAAATAATAAATTCTTTAGTCAGTGGGTCACGGTGTGATTCAAGCGTCGGCTCTTCCTCGATCATTCGGTGCAGCGCATTGTGAATCTTGTCTTCGTCCGCCTTGGTTTTGGGTTCTATTGCATAGGATATCACCGGCAGGAGCTGCTTGGCCGGTTCATAGATGATCGGTTTGGCCGGGTCACAGAGGGTGTCGCCGGTGACGGTCTCCTTCAGTTTGGCCACGGCGACTATGTCGCCTGCAACAGCCTGTTTGATCGGATGCTGCTTCTTTCCCTCCAGTTCATAAATCTGGCCGATTCTTTCTTCAACTCCTCTGGTCGAGTTGAATATTGTCGAATCTGAGTTGAGCACACCGGAATATATCCTGAAAATAGTGATCTTACCGGTATACGGGTCCGAGGTCGTTTTGAAAACCAGTGCAGAGAATGGTTCCTTTTCGTCCGGGGCACGTTCGATGATCTCTTCGGTCTTGGGGTGAATGCCGACCGCCTTGGTCCGATCCAGCGGGGAGGGGAGGTATGCGCAGATAGCATCCAGCAGGTGGGCAACGCCGATGTTTGCCGTTGCTGCACCGCAGAGGACGGCGGTGAAGGTGTTGCGCATCGTGCCAACGCGGAGACCGTCGATGATTTCATCTTCGGTGAGGTCGCCGTTCTCAAGGTATTTTTCCGTGAGGGCGTCATATGCCTCTGCGGCAGTTTCGACCATCTGTCCGCGCAATCGCGCCGCTTCCTCAGAGTACTCAGCCGGAATGGGGCCTTCAGTATATTTCCCCGAGCCGTCTTTGGCATAAATGCATGCTTTCATTGATATCAGATCAATGATGCCCTCAAAAGCAGCTTCAAGACCGATCGGCATCTGGATGGCTACTCCTCGGGCCCCCAGCATCTTTTCCATATCGTCAATGGCCCGCAGGAAACTGGCCCGTTCACGGTCGAGTTTATTGACAAATGCGATGCGCGGGATCTCAAACTCATTGGCCCAACTCCAGATTTCCTCGGTCTGGGCTTTCACTCCTGATATCGCGGAAAGAATGATTACTGCACAGTCCAGGGTGCGCATGCAGGTACGGGTGTCAGCAATGAAGTTGCCATAGCCGGGAGTGTCGACAATGTGGATGGAATGTCCACGCCACTCGCAGTGGTCAAGTGCCGAAGTTATCGAGATTTTCCGCTTGATCTCCTCCGGTTCGAAATCCATGGTTGATGTGCCGTCATCAACTCGTCCCAAGCGGTCGATCATTCCGGTGTCAAACAGAATTGCCTCTGATAGTGACGTCTTGCCGGCGCCACCGTGCGCGATGATGCCCAAGTTGCGGATCTTGCTGGTTTCAAACTGTCCCATAGAACTGCCTCCTTGCGTGCAATATGGATTTCACGGTCTGTCCATCTCAAATCTCCAATCTCCGGAGAATCTCATCGGGTAAATCAATCAGCGGTTTCGTTCATACAGTATGCGCAAGCCTTCAAGAGTCAGGTTTTCATCAATTTCATCAATTGTCTTGGATTCCGGAGCGATCAGAGAGGCCAGACCACCGGTCGCGATTACCCGGAACTCTTCCTGTGATTCTGCCTGGATGTGCTCTACAATCCCGTCAACCAGGCCAACGTAGCCGAAAAAAATTCCGGCTTGCATCGAATTGACGGTGTTCTTTGCAATAATATGAGGTGGTTTGATTATGTCTATTCTAGGCAACTTGCTGGCTCTCTGAAAGAGCGCTTCAACGGAGATTGCGAGGCCGGGAGCGATCGCGCCTCCACAATATTCTCCCTTGCCATTGACATAATCAAAGGTTGTGGCAGTACCGAAATCGACAATTACCAACGGGCACTTATACTTTTCATAGCCGGCCACAGCGTTAACAATCCGGTCTGCTCCAACTTCGCGGGGATTGTCGTAATGGATTATCATCCCTGTCTTAATTCCGGGGCCGACGATGTATGGGGTAAGATTGAAAAAGTCGTGGGAGATCGCTTCCATAACGCCGGTCAAGGGCGGAACTACGGAGGATATAATCGAGGCCTTAACCTCGAAAAAAGCAAGTCCGGCCTGGTCAAACAGGCTGTGCAGAAGCACGGCGTATTCATCCGATGTGCGGGATTTGTCAGTTGAAAGGCGCCAACTGCGGGCGAGCAGTGTGCCGTCATAAACTCCCAACACTATGTTGCTGTTGCCAACGTCAATTACCAGAAGCATTCAGATTACCCTCACATCTCCACAGGTGATACGGTGCAATAAGTCATCATCAGATCTGAGCAGCATCGCTCCATCCGAATCGATTCCGATAAAACGACCGCCCCTACATTCGGTCCCGGAGTCGGTGACGACTACCTGCCGCCCATTGGCATTGCAGCGTCGCTGCCACTCTTCGCGTACCGGCCCGAAACCGTGCGTCAGAAAGTCAGCATACAGTCTATCAAGCTCGTTCAGCAACGTGCTGGTAAAAGATGAGCGGTCAATCCGTGTTCCGGACTCAAGAAACAGAGAAGTGGCCGGGTGGCGCAGCTCATCCGGAAATTGGTCTGCCGTCATATTCAGGTTGACGCCGATGCCAAGGATGACGAAGTTGATGCCGTCGGTTTCGGCACTCATCTCGTTTAACAGACCCGCGACCTTTTTTCCTGAGACCAGTAGGTCGTTGGGCCATTTAATTTCAGGGGTAAGTCCCGTAGTCAGTTCAATTGCCCGTGCCGCAGCGACCGCAGAGAGAAATGTCAGTTGCGGGGCTTCATGCGGCATAATTGAAGGACGTAAAACTACTGAACAATAAAGATTTACACCGGAAGGTGATGTCCAAAGTCTGCCGCGCCGCCCCTTGCCGCCGGTCTGGGAATCAGCCAGAACAACTGTCCCCTCAACAGCTCCATCTTCTGCCAGTCTAAAAGCATCGGCATTGGTTGAAGAGGTTTGCTTCAAAAATTCCAGGCGCTGGCCGATTTTAGTGATGCTCAGCTGAGTTTGTATTTCGTGCGGATCGATATTGTCCGGAGAGGATACAAGCCTATAGCCTCTCGATGTAACTGCTTCGATACGGTAACCATTATTTCTCAATGCTGTTATGTGTTTCCAGACTGCGGTCCGCGATACACCAAGCTCCCTGCTGAGATACTCACCTGATACATAACCGACTTCGGCACGGAACAGGCGCAATATGGTACCGGCTTTTGGGTGCATCGTGTTACCTCGGTAGTTTCCATTAAGTGCTCTCATCTAGTCCAGAAGCATTGAGATATCCATTGCCCGGGGTGAATGAGTCAGTGCCCCTACCGAAATGATGTCAACTCCGGTCTCTGCAATTGCCCGTACGCGTTCAAGGTTGACACCGCCTGATGCCTCGACCTGAGCTCGGCCGCCAATGGTGTCAACGGCGGTTCGCATTTCATCCAGAGTCATGTTGTCCAGCATGATGATATCGGCCCCTGCCGCGAGAGCCTCATCAACCTGGGGCAGGGTTTCGGTTTCAATCTCTATTTTCAATGTGTGAGGGATATAGGCGCGGGCGCGGTTGATAGCTTCTGTGATCCCTCCGGCAGCGGTAATGTGGTTTTCCTTGATCAGAACGCCGTCATATAGACCGGTGCGGTGATTGATTCCGCCTCCGACCCGTACGGCGTATTTCTCAAGCTGCCGTAGTCCTGGGGTGGTTTTGCGGGTGTCAACGATCCGGGCCTTAGTGCCGACGACCGCCTCGACAAAACTAGCGGTGAGTGTTGCAATACCGCACATTCTCTGGAGCAGATTTAGCGCCACCCGCTCACCCATCAAAAGTTGTGCGGCTTCCCCATGAACTGATGCCAAAAGAGTTCCGGGCGATGCTTTCTCGCCATCATTCAGACATGCTTTAAAGATAATATCAGGATCAAGTGTGCTAAATACCCGAGCGGCAGTAGCAAGGCCGGCCACCACCATGCTTTCTTTTGCAATTAACCTCGCGGAGGCGGGGCGATGGCCGGGAACCACCGCCATGGTGGTAATATCACCGGTATGAATGTCTTCAAGGAGAGCCTGTTCAATCAGACGGTCAATCATTATCATTGTGGTCACCTGAGTCTAAAGTGTGATGATCTATATCACAGCGCAAGAAGCGTATCAACCGCTATGAAGATCGCTTGTCTACAACATAGCGGCTACCGCCCGAGTCTTTCGCCAGCTTTTTCAGTTCAGCAGCAACCTCTGAAACCTTTGCCGCATGCTGGAGTTTTGGCATGTTCATTGGGACTACGCCGATAGATACAGAAAGAAGGGGGATGTTTTCTTTTTCACCTTTGCGGTTGGTGCCATAGTAGAAACCATGCTGCTTTGTTTCGTCATCAAACAGATCGAGTACAATCATGTCAAAATGAGCAATGATGGTCTGGCACACTGATTCAGCAAGAGCCAAAGACACAATGCAAACGAAATCGTCGCCACCGATATGACCGCAGAATCCCCCGCCGGCTTCGTGGACAGCGTTGAACATAATGCGTGCGGTCATGCGGATAACTTCGTCGCCGTGGGAGAAGCCATATGAATCGTTATACGGCTTAAAATCGTTGATATCGATATAACAGACGGCCGTAGATGTTCCTATGGCAGCCTCGATAGCCAGTTGAATGGAAGTATTGCCGGGGAGTCTGGTCAGGGGGTTGTTATCAAAAATACGTTTAAGGCGGAAGAGAGCCAAAGATATGCGACTGAAAAGCTCATTGAAATTAAGCGGCAGTACAATAAAATCATCAAGTGGGCAAAGTTCCCAATTGAGTGTGTCGCTCTCAATTGCATCGAGCAGGCCGATGATCGGAATAGCACTGAAAAAACTATCACTTCTTAGCGTTAAAACAATGCTGAGGACACTCTTGGTGTCGGTGGAAAGATCGACTATCAGTAAATCCGGCGGATCAGCATAAAATAGTCCCAAAGCAGAATCGGTACAGGCCATTGTGGCAACCTGGCAGCCCTTGCTGTGCAGGCGGAGTTGAACGTGTGAGGCGAACTGAGGGTCAGATGATATGATTGTGATTCTTGCCGGCAGTTGCATCACTCACTCATCATTTCAAGGCTGAAATTTTTAACTTCAACCAGCTTGTCTTCGACTTCATCGACAAGTTCAGCTAGCAACTGCTCATTAAGCTTAAGCGCGTCCCAGGCAATTTTCTGGATTGAAGGCACGAAACAGTCACCGCTATTGCCAAATCCGCTGGCTTTAATAAGCACATCAGCAATATGAACCACAGCTGTTTTAATGCGGTGATTCTCTGATTTAGCAACATCATGGTGAAAAGCTATCGGTTCGCTCAACTTGTCGGGCAGAAACCAGCTCTTGGACAACCAGCCTCCGACCTCTGCATGGTCAGTGTCTATGATCTCCCGCTCGGCTTCCATGGTAAAAATCTGGCGTTCATAAATGAGCTTTTGAATGGTCTTTTCCGCCTCGCTGCACTTAAGGGGAATTATTACTTTTCCAATGTCATGCAAAAGACCAGCCGTAGCAATTTCCTCACACTCTGGCAGTCCCAGTTTGCGGGCAATCAAATTTGCTGCTACGCCTACTCCAAGGGAATGTTCCCATAAGCCGACGCTGTCTTTCTCCATAATCGCAAAAATAGATGAAGAGAGTGCCAAGCTCTTAACCACGTTCACCCCCAGCAGAATCATGGCGTTGGAGATGGTGGAGACACGATAGAAGCCATACGATGGAGAGTTTGCCAAACGGAGGATACGGGCAGAAAGAACCTGATCTGAAGAAACAATCTTGGCCATCTCTTGTACCGACGATTTGTCATTGTCAGAGAGCGTATTTAGTTTTTGTATAACACCTGGCAACGTCGGTAACGTTTTGGTATCCATGATGATCTTTTTTAAATCACTCCGCTTGTCGGTCACTGTCGCCCCCCATCGATTTGATCAGGTATGATTTGTAAATATCATACAACATGGCATTCAGCGGCTCCTGGAGGGTTTTGATGAAACGTCCGTCGAGCTCATGAAGGATGTCGTCAAAAGAACGCTCCCCTTCTTCCCATACAGGGTGTCCTTCAACATATATCGACTGGACATCCATATTGTCAAAGCGAGCAATCAAGCTGTCTGTTAACAAAGTGCCTTTACCGCAGATCGGGATCCCGATTGGTGAGTCGCCGCGAAAAACATCCCTGGCAATAGTCATCCCGGCTTTGGCAAGCATTAATGGTATTTTTTGCATAGCTGGTTTTCCTGCTTCAGTTAATTTGATCTTAGTGTTTAAAAATACTACTGAATGTGCGGAAATAAGTCAATTGATTACAAAGTGAATGAAAATATGTTGCAATTCTTGAAAATATCGCTTTAAAGAGGTTTATATTAATTAAATCCTACAGTAAATATTTGACATGTCTGTTAAATTACATTAGTTTCAGCCCCATTGTGCAAATGAGTTATATCAGGAGGCTCAGATGTTCCTTCTTCCCAAGGGAAATCCGCTGTTTGAAAATCTGGCAGTTTCGAAGCTGAAATTACCAGATGTTTTAGCAAAGCTCACTAATGGAGCGTTCACTGGATATGCGAGTTTTGTATTTCAGTCCAGCACTGCCATTTTGGTGTTTGAATCAGGAAAATTGGTCAGTGCCCTTGTTGAAGGGCAGAATGGTAAGAAAGAAGCCGGCTTCGAAGCTCTTTCTGCGCTGGCGGAGCTAATGGTTACTACGGGTAGTGGTGCCTTGAATGTTTACAAGCTTTCCAAAGATCTAACCATGTGCATTCATGCCCTCTTGGAAGGTGAAATACTCTACAAAGCCCAAGAGCTAAAGCTTATAGATATTAAGACTTTGCTTGAAAAGGTTAAAGAGGACCATATGAATGGCTGCCTGCGCATCTATACTGATGAACATTCAGCCATGATATTTTATAAAGATGGAAATCCGCTGGGCTTTTTCCATGACGGTTCCAGTGATATTGAAACATCATCTACGGAATCACAAAAAATAGCCGGTTTGCCTGGCGCAAAGATTGACCTGTTTTCTACTCAAAGTGCCGATGAGTTGATGGGGACAAACCTGCTGGAAGTTACAAATATTCAAAAGATATGGGATAACTGCGTTGCTCTACATAAATTCGATATCGACAAAACAAATCTCGAACGTCAGGAGCGTGACAAAAAAGTTACGTCTCAGAAACTTTCCGAGTTGGAAGAGCTGGTTAAGTCAATCGTCGGCGAGTATGTGGGCAAAGTCGGTCGAGGACTTGTTGATAAGGAACTTTCAGATAATGGTGGGAATACCTGCCTTATAGATGCTGATGGGGCTGAAAAATTCGTGAAGGGTGTAGAGAAAGCAGCAAAGCTACTTGTCAGCGGCACAAATATCAAGTTGATGATGGAGAAGCTTTCAACTGCAATTTCCACTGCCAAATCTGAATTCTAATTTTATCGTTACGCACTGGAGGATATAATGGAAAAGTTTTTTGAACTGCTGACCCAAATGAATCCGCTTGACCTCGTCCAGGTTGTTTTCTGGGGGCTGGCCGGGGCAATCAGTTTTTACTTCAGTATTGGAAATGCTCGCGTCTGGACAAGTATCTCGATTGGATTCTTTCTGATCTTTATAAGCCAGGTTTACGGCATTAACCCGTGGGGGCACTATCAGAAGCTTACAGCTTATCACTATATCGTTGGTACCGTGGCTATTATGACTATTACTCACGGGTTTCTCGAATATTATGTTTTCTGCCGTACGTTTGAAATATCAGGGAACAAGCTTATCGTATACTTGAGTACAATCGCCATTTTGGCGTTTTCCGGAATATTTCTTTTGATTAACCCGACCCCGAGTCCAAATACAATTAGAAATTTAAAGATGGTTGAAAATGCAATCTGGGTGTTTCTCTGTGTTATGAATCTTGAGCTTATCAGGAAAATTTACAGCGCTATCAAGGACTCTGATATCTCAAAGGGGTTTATTGCTTTTGGGATCGTCTTTATATGTATTTTTCTTTGGAGAGGTTCTGACCTGTATCTGCAGATATTTCAGTGGGATCAGGACTGGCAGGATATTATTGCGATCATGACTGAAGAAACATCAGATATCGAAGAGTACATAGGTCGTGTTCAGCTATCGAGGGATGTGATGCGCTATGCCGGTATTATGTCCAGTATATCGGTCGGTGGCGCGTTTGCTTATATGTATAAACTGCTGAAATAAAATGACACAGGTTTAGGCTCTACCTTCGTAGGGAGATTGTATGCTTATTTGTAAAAAAACTCTTATGGTGATCTTAGTCACATTTATGGCTGTTGCACTCTCAGGTTGTGGCGAAAAAACTGGAACAGCATCGTCAACAACTCGTGCGGAAGCATCAGAAACCTGCCTCGGGTGTCATGAAAGCGTACGCTCTCCAGTGACGGCAAAACTGATTGCAGAAGAGTGGAAACTATCATCCCACAACCTTGGAAACTGGGCTGGATGCGCTGATTGCCATGAGCCTGATACAGGTCATCCATCAAGCTGTAACCTATGCCATGGCGGCACTCCAAGTGGGTCATCAGTGAGCTCTGTCGTCCATAACCCGGATGAATCAGGGAAATGCGCCAAATGTCACACAGCAAAGGCAGGTTTTGGGTTCTCAACCCATAACGGTGTCACTAGAAACACCCTCACCTCACATTTCAGCAAAACATTAAGTTCATATGTTAGCTCCAAATACGTAGGTAAATGCCGTGACTGCCATAATCCGCACGACACAATCGGTAAATTGGACACGCTGCGGGCATGGGCGCGTTCAGGTCATGGTAGTACTGGTGCGTCACCATGGAATTATTATGACTTCAAATCAATAACAGGAGAATGTAACCGTTGCCACACTACAACAGGTTTCATTAAATACATAACCACAGGTGACTCAACAGCATGGGGAAGCGCTTCAGACACAACCAAGGAAATGCTCGGATGCAACGCATGTCATATCAATTACAGCTATGCACTTCGCTCTGCAAATCAGGTAAAAGCCAAATACACCGGCGGCGAAGTAACCTATTCGAATGTCGGTACTTCAAATCTCTGCCTCAACTGCCATGTTGGCCGTGAAAGCGGAGCAAGCGTAATTGCTATGAATAACTATACCGGGGTGCCATTTGTAAACTCACATTATCTGGCAGCCGGCGGCATTGTGTTCGGAAAGATTGGCTTTGAATATGCGGGGCGCGTTTATTCCGATCCTGCAGTCTATAATCATCGCTACATAGGCACAAACGATTCCCGTGGCAATTCAGCGGCTGAAAGCACTAAAGGTCCATGTGTAGGTTGCCACCTTGCCAACAAGACACAGCCTGGTGAAAAACACACACTCAAGCCTTATATCGTAACCGGGGCATCGTTAAGTCCAACTTGTACAACATCAGGGTGTCACGATGTGGCTACTGACCGCACCTTGATTGATGTTACGTGGAAACCCCGTTACAAGGCTGCTCTTTTGGCACTTAAGTATTATCTTGCAAACAACCAATATCGTAAGCTTTATTACAATTCAAGTAATCCCTACTTTTTTATCGATTCCGATGGTGATGGAGTACTTTCGGCCGCCGAATCCGTTATGACCAATGCTCAATGGAAATGGTATTCAGTGGGTGGCGCTGAGGCAGATAGGTCTGTTTCAGCCAAGAACAACATGGGGGCTGCATTCAATTATAATCTGCTTATTCATGATAAAGGCGGGGTGGCTCACAACAGTTATTATACACGCCGATTAATTTACGATGCCATTGACTGGCTGGATGATAATAATATGAATTATTCGGTAAGCACATCTTTGAATGCGCTACCCGGAACTGGAAATACGGATTTTAAAGCAGAGACGTTAAAGTACATTATAACTACGCAGGCGGATGGAACCACGTATAACATTGGCACATCTGCTGAACGCTACTAATATGTTACAAGGAGAACAAAGATGAACTTTGCTCGTCATAGCATTAACATCAACTTGTTGTTATTGTTAATTGTGTCCGTGATATTGGCAGCAAGCGATGTCTACGCCATCCCAGCCTTCACCCGCGCCAATAACGTTGAGTGCAGCACCTGCCATACGATCTTTCCAGAACTTAACGAGTATGGCGAGGCGTTTCTTAAAAACGGGTATGTTTACTTTGGGAAAGGTAAAAAGAAATCTGCAGAAAAGGCTAAGCCAGTTCCCGCTACAGTTGAGGCAAAGTCTGCTGCGCTTCCTGTTGATAGCAATATTGTAAAAGGCGACGGCAATGCAGATTTGCTGAGTAAGCTTAAAGCTGGAATGATGGTTTCGGCCGATGCTCCTGCGTTAACTGCCGCTACTACAGTACCAGTTGCTGATGCTGAGAGCAGTCACGTTGCTGTAGTTGGTGAAGCCAAGTCAGAGGGGATTGCCCTTTCGGGGGTGCCGGATCAGCTGCCCATCTCATTTACCGCCAATCTTCATGGGACCTATAATAAAGATGCCATTAATGAGTTTGATTTTTCTACCCGATCTCTTAAACTCAATGCCGGTGGGAATTTCAAGGAAAAGGCCGGTTTCTTTGGCACCTATCTCGTGTACACTGAGAATGTAGCTGCAACTAACAATACTTCACAAACACCTACCAATTTGACTGTTAAGAACGATATTGGAGAACTCTTTCTGATATGGCGGCATCTCTTTGAATCACCGATCAATATTAAAGTGGGAAGATTACAGCCGAAGCTTGGTCTCTGGAAGTCTAACAATAAGCTGTCTACCACCAATTCCTATGCAACCTACTCTTACACTGTTGGCGAATCTTTATTCAAACTTGAGCAACCACAGGATGCCGTTGAGGCTAACATGATTATTGCCAACCGTCTCTTCTTGGCGGGGGGGGTGGTTAACCGTAAAAATCAGAATACCAAAGAATGGTATACTCATGCATCCGTGAAGTTTGGAGGTGCTGATTATCTTGTAAATGAGCCGGAAATAGATCTCAACAAGGAAGAAAGTGTTTTTGATTATTTGACACTTACTGTCGGTGGATATGGCTACGTAGGAACGAATGGCGATCCTAATACTGTCGCAGGGGTAACCCCTCGTCAAAACGATTTTTATCGCACCGGGGTGGACATCGATTTGCTCTATAAACTGTTCAGACTGAAGTTGTCGGGCGTTATTGGAAATGATGATAATCCGGCTTTATCGTATTCGCTGCCGCCAGTAAAAACTTATGTTGCAGCTGTTGAGGGCGAGTATACGATTCTGCAGAATCTGATCGGTTCGCTCCGTTTCGAGTACCAGGATGACGGTTCTAACATCGTTCGTCGTTTTATTCCGACCCTGGCGTATGCCCCGATCGAAAATGTTAAGGTTGCGGCTGAGTATAAACATGAGTACGGAACTTCCTACAAAACTACAGGAGCCACCGAGATAGCCAATCAGATCGGAACTCTTGGCGTCACCTTTAGTTTCTAACTCTTATGAACTTTACTGGATAAGTTTTCGTACTCTTATACTTCAAAGCAATTGAATACGTTTTAAGGAGCTATTATGAAAAGGTATGTAACTCTGGCAGTGCTTTTAACAATTTTTGTCTATTCGATAGCTGAAGCACGAATAAAGGTTGCTGGGCGTGGCGCTAAAATGAACTTTAGTTCTGAAGGTATTCCTGAAATGTACAAGCCGTCCTTTAACCTCATGTTAGTAAAATGCGTCAAGTGCCATACGATGGAGCGTACTGTTATTGCTATTCAAACGGGCAGGGCACCCATAACAGGGCAGCCGTTTAACAAGCAGGCAGTCAAAGCTTATGGGATAAAGATGCTCCGTAAACCGAATTCGGATATGAATAAGAAAGAAATTAGGGATGTTGTCGTTTTACTTAATTACTTTCTGGATGAGAACGCCAAATAGTTCTGGTTTCATTTGAAGTACTTAGCTCCAGACAAGAAAAGGCCATGCTGAAAAGCATGGCCTTTTGTGTTCAGAACTGTAGAAATTGGAGGCGCGTGTCGGATTCGAACCGACGTTAACGGTTTTGCAGACCGGCTCCTAGCCTCTTGGATAACGCGCCACTGACAACTGACAACTAAGTAATCTTTATAGCGAATGTCTTGCTATGCTGTCAACCTCTATTTTGCTTATTTGAATTTAATCGCAAATCCAGTGGCTTGATATTCAGTTGACGGAATAATCCCGTAGTTAGTTGTTCGTCCGGTAACTTCCAAGAGCATAATTGCATCAGCTCCCATTTTTTCAGCTTCATGACGTACGGCCGCAAGACCCCACGCTTTTATGTCAGGTGAGAATAAATAGTCGGTTACAAAAATTTCACGAGTTACTTTGATTCGGCCTAGTTTTGTATAAGGTCGGAGTAACTCGTCCTGAGAAAGGACTGGAAGTCCGTCGTCCTGAGATGTCTGTTTTGTTGTCGCACAGGAGGCCAGTAGCAAGAGTAACATAAAATAAATTACAAACGATTTAAGTAGGTTATTATTATTCATCATGTCAGTAAGATCCTTATTAAGGCAAAATCACGCTGGACAGGTAAGGTTATGCATGATAAGGTCTATCACTTTTTTAGGCAATCAAAAACTGTCAAACATACTTTTCCAAAGGAGCGGGAGCGATGTCGGGTCATAATAAGTGGAGTACTATCAAGCATAAAAAAGGGGCTGCTGATGCCAAGCGCGGCAAGCTTTTTACCAAGTTTATCAAGGAGATATCAGTTGCCGCAAAACTGGGAGGAGCGGATCTTGCCGCAAATCCTCGTCTGCGTACAGCTGTTGATAAGGCTAAAGCAGAAAATATGCCCAAGGATAACATTGAACGAGCAATAAAAAAAGGCGCAGGTGGCATGGAGGGAGTAACCTATGAAGAAATCATATATGAAGGTTATGGTCCCGGCGGTGCCGCAGTTCTGGTTGAAGTTCTAACAGATAACCGCAATCGTTCTGTTTCAGATATTCGCAGTATTTTTTCCAAGAGTAACGGCAACATGGGCGAAGCGGGATGTGTCTCCTGGATATTCAGCAAAAAGGGGTTGATTGGCTATGACAAGTCGGTCGACTTTGATCAGCTTTTTGAAGCTGCTCTTGAAGCAGGTGCTGAAGATGTTACTGAACTAGATGATTGTATTGAAGTCACGTCAGAGCCGTCATCATTTATTGAGGTGCGTGAGGCGTTGACTGCTAAGGGTTTCAAACATACTAATGCTGAGATAACCATGGTTCCTCAAACGCAGGTCAAGCTGGAAGGGAAGCAGGCAGAGAGTATGCTCAAGTTAATGGACAAACTGGAAGACAACGATGATGTCCAAAATGTGTATGCCAATTTCGACATCTCCGAAGAAGAGATGGAAAAATTGATGTAGTATTAAACGGGGCCCTTCGGGGCCTTTTCTTGTTTAAGTGGGGAAATTCGTTTTGCGTTTTTCAGAAAAAACATCATCGATAAATAGCTGTCTTTTTGGGATGTCGGGGTGAAAATCATGGTTGAGATTGCTACCTTTGCTGCTGGCTGCTTTTGGGGCATAGAAGACGTCTTTATGTCTCTTCCAGGGGTTGTTTCGACCAGGGTTGGTTACTGCGGAGGACATGCTGACAATCCGACTTATCGTGATGTCTGCAGTAGTGCTACCGGCCATGCTGAAGCGGTAGAGGTGTCGTTTGACCCGAACCAAATCAGCTATAACGACCTGCTCAAGGTCTTCTGGGAGTGTCATGATCCAACTCAGATAAACAGGCGAGGCCCTGACTTCGGAGATCAATATCGTTCTGCAATCTTCTACCATACGGAGAAGCAAAATGAGGCTGCGCTTGCGTCTCGTACCGAGCTGGAAAAGACTTGCGCGTTTGGTGGTGATATCGCTACTCAAATCGTGCCTGCCACCATTTTTTGGGAGGCTGAGGCATATCACCAGAAATGTCACCAAAAAAATGTCGCCAGCTGTGGATTTTAAGAAGCTACGTGTTATCATTTGTTGCGGCATTGGGGTTTTTGAGTATTAGTGGAACCTTGAATCGAAATGTGTCTGAGAAAGGGTATGTATGGGAATCCCATTTAAGCCACGACCCGTTTATGTAGCAGCTTCATGGATGGCTCCGGTAGGACGGTATAACGGAAAAGAAAAACAGAGGTTTTCTTTTCTTGAACTATCGGAACTGAGTGGTGAGGTGTTTAACGGCAGCCCGATACGGCGTCGTGATATTGAAGCTGTCATTGTAGGAAGCCAGAATCCCGCAGCGTTTTCGGCAGTTGACAATACCGCCGCTAAAATAGCCGGTATACTTGGTGTTTCCGGAGCCCGTTCCGTACTCATAGATACCGCTTCTTCGTCGGGTGCATCAGCATTTGAAAGTGCCTATCTGGAAATCGCATCAGGTCGATATGACTCGGTACTTGCTCTCGGTGTCCAGAAAATGAGTGATGCTTCGACTCTCGAATCGACTCGCATTATTGCCGGGGTGATTGATCGTGATGAAGCCGAGTTCGGGCTGACTATGCCGGCTTGCGGCGGACTGGTTGCTCGTGCTTTAAAGGAACGTCTAGATCTCACAGATCAAGAATGGACGGCATATTCGGCACTTCTGACTCAGCGCAGTCAACGTTTTGCTGCCCGGAATCCCAATGCTCACCTGAACTTTCAGATTGATCTCCAGGACTATTATCACCAGATCGTTGACGGCAGGAATTATCGATATTGGTATCCTTTGCGCTATCACGACTTTTGTCCGATGTCCGATGGAGTGGCCGCAGTCGTCCTTACGTCGCGTCCACAAGATGTTAGGGTCAGCGGAGTGGGGAGTGCTACCGATATTCCGACTATTGCAGACCGTAATTACTTCCATTCTTTCCCTGCGACTGTCATTGCTGCGGGATATGCCTATGGAATGGCCGGTATCAAGGATATCAGGTCTTTCGCCGGAAAGCTCCATGTCAATATGCATGATCCGTTTAACGGATTTGGTCCGATAAATATGGTCGATCTCGGCATCGTCAGTAGAAATCGGCTAATGGACGCTCTTCTTGATGATTCGTTGACCGGCGAGAATGGTGCTTTTCCAACCAACCTTACCGGAGGTTTGAAGGGGAGGGGGCATCCACTTGGGGCTACCGGCATGATTCAGATCGTTGAGAATCACCAGCTGATCAGAGAACATGGTTTTTCCGCAGGGCTTTCACATTCCATTGGTGGCCCGATTAATAATAATGTCGTAACCCTTCTGGAACGAAGCGAACAGTACGAAACGCGATCGCATGAGCCGTTTAAACCATGGGGTCTTCCGTCCCTTGGGAAAATGAAGCCAAAATGGGTTAATCTTGAATCGTTACTGGCTTTAGGGGCGGTAACCGGCTCTTTTGTCTCGTCAACGGTTCGTTGTCATCATAAAACAGGCCTGCCTGAGGTTGTAATACTGATTGTTGCGTGTCGCTTTGAAGGCTCAACCTATAAGTTTCTGTTCGGAATATCAGGGGAGTATTACTCTCAAATATCAGAGTGTGCTACAGGCGATCCTGTCTCTGTAGAGATGGTGAACGGTTCGCTGCTCGTCAACAGTATGCCGGTTACCAGATTTTACACCCGTACTATGAACGGCCTGGTCGAGCTGGCCGGCAGCCGTTGGAAAATGCTGACCGGGAGAGGTCTCCCCATATAGCTGGAATAAAAAAACGGCCGGAAGATTGTCTTCCGGCCGTTGAATAATGAACTTCATTTGTAAAAGAGTTTATGCTGCTTCTAAATCATCCTCTTCGCTGTCACGAACTATTTCCTTTTCTGCACTTTCTTTTGGAGCAAGAGATTCGGCCTGTAACCGTAAATTACGGTAGCGGGCAATTCCGGTCCCGGCAGGAATCAGGCGACCCATGATAACGTTTTCTTTAAGTCCTCGCAGGTAGTCAATCTTTCCTTCAATCGCTGCCTGAGTTAACACCTTTGTTGTCTCCTGGAACGAAGCGGCGGAAATGAATGACTCGGTAGAAAGCGATGCCTTAGTAATCCCGAGCAGCAGTGGTTCAGCAACTGCCTGGCGTTTCCCGTCACGGAAAGCCTTTTCATTTTCCTGCTCAAATACAAAACGCTCGACCTGATCATCTACCAGAAGATTCGTGTCACCGGTGTCCTTAATGCGGACACGTCGCAGCATCTGACGTACAATAACCTCAATATGCTTATCGTTGATCTTTACGCCCTGCAGACGATAAACTTCCTGAACTTCATCTACCAGATATTTGGCAAGTTCTTTGACGCCAAGTACTCTCAGAATATCATGAGGATTGGATGAACCGTCCATGAGCGGCTCACCTGCACGGACATGATCGCCTTCGTGCACGCTGATATGTTTGCCTTTCGGAATCAAATATTCTTTTGGCTCGCCCAGTTCAGGAGTGACAATAACTTTTCGTTTGCCTTTGGCATCCTTGCCGTATGAAACGCGGCCATCGATCTCTGTGATAACTGCAAAGTCCTTAGGTTTACGTGCTTCGAAAAGTTCAGCAACGCGCGGCAAACCACCGGTAATATCCTTCGTTTTAGTTGTTTCACGAGGTATTTTTGCGATAATATCGCCGGCACTAATAACAGTGTCGTCAATTACCGAGATATTCGCACCGGCTGGCAGGAAGTAGCGGCCTATAGTGCCACCACCATCCCCGGTTGCATCTTTGATGGCAATTCTCGGACGTTTGTCTGTATCTTTAGTCTCGATAATAACCTTACGGGAAAGGCCGGTTACATCATCGAGCTGCTCTTCCATCGTTACGCCTTCGAGGATATCGGCAAACTTTACCCGACCAGCAACTTCTGTAAGAATCGGCATGGTGTAGGGGTCCCACTCTGCAAGTGTAGCGCCCTGTTTGACTGCTCCACCGGGAGCGATTTTGATTTTTGCACCATACACTACAATGTATTTCTCACGTTCACGGCCGGTATCGTCAATAACGGCGATCTCTCCGTTGCGGTTCATAACGATGTGATGCCCATCATTGTTGATAACGGTATTTACGTTAATATACTTGATCACACCATCAGCACGGGCTTCAAGAGATGTTTGCTCGGCGTGACGAGAGGCGGTACCGCCGATATGGAAGGTACGCATCGTCAGCTGTGTGCCTGGCTCACCAATTGACTGAGCAGCAATGACTCCGACAGCTTCACCCATGTTGACGCTATGGCCACGGGCAAGGTCACGCCCATAGCATTTGCCACAAATACCGCGTTTGCTCTGGCAGGTAAGTACGGATCTGATTTTAACCTTTTCAATGCCAGCATCTTCTACTCGCTTAACAAGGTACTCATCAATTTCCTGATTCATCTCAATTAATATTTCATCAGTCAATGGATCATGTATATCGTCAAGGGCAACACGTCCAAGAATACGGTCACCGATTGGCTCAATAATCTCCCCGCCTTCTGTAAGAGAAGATACGACTAGGCCGTCCAATGTTCCGCAATCAGTTTCAGTGATAATAGCATCTTGAGCAACATCGACCAGACGACGAGTAAGGTAGCCGGAGTTTGCAGTTTTGAGAGCCGTATCAGCCAGACCTTTACGGGCGCCGTGAGTTGATATGAAGTACTGAAGAACAGTCAAACCTTCACGGAAGTTTGCGGTAATCGGTGTTTCAATAATCTCACCGGATGGTTTAGCCATCAAACCACGCATACCTGCGAGCTGGCGAATCTGCTGTGCAGAACCACGAGCGCCGGAATCAGCCATCATATGGATGGCATTAAATGAAGATGTTTCTATTTTGCTGCCATCACGTGCGGTGACAATTTCCTTTGAAAGGTTGTCAAGCATCTCGGTTGCAATCTCTTCAGTCGCCTTGGCCCAAATATCGATAACTTTGTTGTAGCGCTCGCCATCGGTGATTAGACCTTCTGTATACTGATTCTGAATTTCAGTGACCTCTTCGTGGGCCTTTTCAATGATTGCCGGCTTTCCTTCCGGAATAACCATGTCATCCAGGCAGATAGAAATACCTGCCAGGTTTGCATATTTAAAACCTATCTCCTTGAGACGGTCAGCCAAAAGAACAGTTTCTTTGCTGTCAGATAGGCGATAACAGGTGTCAACAAGGTTCGATAACTCTTTTTTGGTCATTACTTTGTTAATAGTTGAGTATGGTACAGCAGATGGAAGGACATCACGCAGCAGAATACGTCCTGCCGTGGTGTCAATCATCTGTGTTTTTTCATCAGTAGCCAGGCTCTTCATGCGGACTTTAATCAATGCCTGCATATCTATTTGGCCTGCATCGAATGCTATTCTGACTTCCTCAGGGGAAGAAAAACAGCCAGAAACGTTCATGCCCGCCATAAGCTCTTGTTCAGTAGGTCGGTAATATTCACCCTTGGCGTTTATTCTGTCGCGAGTCATGTAGTATGCACCTAGAACCATGTCCTGTGACGGAACAATAATCGGCTTGCCGTTGGCAGGTGAGAGAATATTGTTTGTTGACATCATCAAAACACGAGCTTCCACCTGGCTCTCAATCGAGAGCGGCAGATGAACTGCCATCTGGTCACCGTCGAAGTCAGCGTTGAAAGCTGTGCATACAAGTGGGTGCAGCTGAATAGCCTTGCCTTCGATTAGAACCGGCTCAAAAGCCTGGATACCGAGCCGGTGAAGGGTCGGGGCACGGTTGAGCATTACCGGGTGCTCCTTGATAACCTCTTCCAGAACATCCCAGACTTCAGGGCGCTCTTTCTCAACCATTTTCTTTGCGCTTTTGATTGTGGTAACCAACCCGCGTTCTTCAAGTTTGTTGTAGATAAACGGTTTGAACAGTTCCAGTGCCATCTTTTTGGGAAGACCACACTGATGCAACTTAAGTTCTGGTCCGACGACAATAACCGAACGGCCCGAGTAATCAACACGTTTACCGAGAAGGTTCTGTCGGAAACGTCCTGACTTACCTTTGAGCATGTCGGAAAGGGACTTAAGTGGGCGTTTGTTCGGTCCGGCGATAGCGCGACCGCGACGTCCGTTGTCAAAGAGTGCATCGACTGCTTCCTGAAGCATGCGCTTTTCGTTGCGGATAATGACTTCGGGAGCTTGCAGTTCACAAAGACGTTTCAAACGGTTATTCCGGTTAATAACACGACGATACAGATCGTTCAAATCGGATGTCGCAAAACGGCCTCCGTCGAGTGGTACCAGTGGGCGTAACTCGGGGGGAAGAACCGGGATGCATTCCAGAATCATCCACTCCGGTTTATTGCCGGAATGCCGGAATGCTTCAACTACTTTGAGGCGTTTGGCAGTCTTTTTTCGCTTGGCTTCGCTGGTAGACTCGACCATTTCAGACCGTAGCGTAACTGCAAGATCCTCAAGGTCAAGAGCACGCAGGCACTCACGGATTGCTTCAGCGCCCATTCCGCCAGAAAATGCGTCACTGCCGTATTCCTGCTGCATTTTGATGTATTTGTCTTCTGACATTACTTCGCAAAACTGCAACGGAGTATTCCTTGGATCACTGATAACAAACCCTTCAAAGTATAGAACTTTTTCCAGATCTTTAAGAGTAATATCCAGCAGGTTTCCGATTCGAGAAGGTAATGATTTTAGAAACCAGATATGAGCAACAGGTGTTGCCAAGTCAATGTGACCTAGACGCTCACGACGCACTTTTGAAGGGATTACTTCAACGCCGCATTTCTCACAGATAATGCCACGATGTTTCATCCGTTTGTACTTGCCGCAGTTGCATTCATAATCTTTTGTCGGGCCAAATATTTTGGCACAGAAAAGACCGTCACGTTCCGGTTTAAACGTACGATAGTTTATAGTCTCTGGTTTTTTTACCTCACCATGAGAACGCTCCCGAATTTTATCGGGAGATGAAATTGATATTCGTATAGCTGAAAAGTGGAGTGGATCTTTTGGTTTATCAAAAAAGCTGAAATAATCTTCCACGATGCTGTCCTCCGTTTGTTTGAAGCCGCATGTCTGACGATATAGACTCCGGCCAGGAATTCTTTACTGTTCTTCTTCACCTTCGAGTAGATCTACATCCAGGCAGAGGGACTGAAGTTCCTTGATTAGAACGTTGAATGATTCTGGTAAACCAGGTTCCAACGTATGTTTGCCCTTGACGATCGCCTCATACATGCGGGTACGTCCGGAAACATCATCCGACTTAACTGTCAGGAATTCCTGAAGAGCATGAGCCGCGCCGTAAGCTTCCATGGCCCAAACTTCCATTTCTCCAAGCCGCTGACCACCAAACTGTGCCTTACCGCCAAGTGGCTGCTGGGTTACGAGACTGTATGGTCCGATTGAACGGGCATGGATTTTGTCATCAACAAGATGATGTAATTTCAGCACGTACATGACACCTACTGTTACCTTGTTGTCAAATGGTTCACCTGTACGTCCATCAAACAGAGTTACTTGGCCGGACGAATGTAAATTTGCTTTTCCAAGCATTGCCTTGATTTGTGCTTCAGTTGCTCCCTCAAAAACCGGAGAAGCCATAGCAACACCGCGTTGTAGCCGACGGGCAACCTTAAGTAATTCAGTGCGATCAAGACTGTCAATAAACGACCCTACTTCGTCGTCACCATAAACATCTTTCAGATACAGCTTCAAATTGTCTTCGGAGGTGTGCTTTTCAAGCATATCCTCAATTTTCCAACCGATGCCCTTTGCTGCCCAACCCAGATGCGTCTCCAGAATCTGTCCGACGTTCATACGTGATGGTACACCTAGCGGATTAAGAACAATCTCAACCGGCCGTCCATCTTCCATATACGGCATATCTTCTTCCGGTAAAATACGTGAAACAACACCTTTATTGCCGTGGCGGCCGGCCATCTTATCCCCGACCTGCAATTTACGTTTGATAGATATGTAAATTTTGACCATCTTGATTACGCCTGGCGGCAGATCGTCACCACGCTTCAATTTCTGGATCTTATCCTCAAAAACTGAGTTAATCAGGTCAATCTGACGGTTCAGGGTTTCAAGAATCTGATGCACTTTGTCATCAGTTTCATTGTCATCACTTACAGAAATGGTACTCCATACAGTGCTTGCCAATGACTGAAGTGATTCTTCGGTGATCTGTTTGCCTTTGGCAAGAACAAGATTACCTTTGCTGTCTTCCAGTTTTACCGCCAATGTTTTTCCGATCAATAGCCGTTTGAGCTTACCTATAGCTGAATCGCGTATGATCCGGATTTCGTCCTGTTCATCCTTTCGCAGTTTATCCTCTTCGGCTTTCTCGATCAACTCAGTGCGGGAGTCTTTGTCATTGCCTTTGCGGGAGAAAATTTTGGCACCAATAACGGTACCTTCAACGCCTGGAGGAACAGTGAGTGAAGTATCGCGAACATCACCGGCTTTTTCTCCGAAAATAGCCCGCAGGAGCTTTTCCTCGGGAGAAAGCTGGGTCTCTCCTTTTGGAGTAATCTTACCAACCAGAATATCTCCCGGTTTTACTTCTGCACCGATACGGATTATGCCTGATTCATCAAGGTCTTTGAGGGTTTCCTCGCCAAGGTTCGGTATATCAGAAGTAATTTCTTCTTTGCCGAGTTTTGTATCGCGTGCGACGCACTCGAATTCCTCAATATGAATTGAAGTATAGCGGTCATCCTTGATAAGTTTTTCGGAGATGAGGATCGAGTCCTCATAATTGTATCCGCCCCAAGGCATGAAGGCGACAACAATGTTCTGTCCAAGGGCCAGTTCACCCATGTCAGTTGATGGACCATCGGCGATGACGGCTCCGCGTTTGACCTTGTCACCAACTTTAACAACCGGCTTATTGTTGATGCAGGTGTTTTGGTTGGAGCGTGCGAATTTGATCAGATTATAAATGTCAACACCGGTACCATTCTCATCAATTTCGTTTTCATCTATCTTTACGACAATTCGTGCGGCATCAACTGATTCAACCTCACCATTGTGTTTAGCGATTACGGAAACCCCAGAATCGCGAGCAACAATGCGTTCCATTCCGGTGCCAACCAGAGGCGAGTCAGCACGTAGCAACGGGACAGCCTGGCGCTGCATGTTTGATCCCATCAGGGCGCGATTGGCATCATCGTTTTCCAGGAATGGAATCAGAGCAGCTGCTACCGATACCAGCTGGATTGGAGCTACGTCCATCAGTGCGATTTCGTCACGATGAACCAGGATGAATTCACCGCTTTTACGTGCCGAGTTGTAATCATTTATAAAGCGACCGTCAGCATCAACTTCAGCGTTTGCTTGAGCAATTGCATGCCCTTCTTCTTCAAGCGCGGAAAAGAAACGGACCTCGTTAGTCAGTTTACCTTCCTGGACAATACGATATGGAGTCTCAACAAAGCCATGATCGTTGATTCGTGCGTAAGTTGCCAGTGATGCAATTAGACCGATGTTCGGGCCCTCAGGCGTTTCTATCGGGCAGACACGGCCATAGTGCGTTGGATGGACGTCGCGAACCTCAAAACCGGCACGTTCGCGGGTTAAACCGCCTGGTCCCAGCGCTGAAAGACGGCGTTTATGAGTGACCTCGGAAAGCGGGTTAGTTTGATCCATGAATTGAGACAGTTGCGATGAACCAAAGAATTCCTTAACAACAGCGGAAACAGGCTTGGAATTGATCAAATCATGAGGCATGAGGTTTTCAACCTCCTGCAGACTCATCCTCTCCTTGATTGCCCGCTCCATACGAACTAAACCGATTCGATACTGATTCTCCAGCAGCTCGCCAACAGCGCGAACACGCCGATTGCCGAGATGATCAATATCGTCAATGGTGCCGCGTCCATTTTTGAGTTCAATTAAATATCTAACAATTTCAAGAATGTCATTCTTTACTGCAATCTTGATTTCGGAACTGAATAAGTCTTCAAAAACCATTCTGTTACGGCGCAGAGTTTCAATTAATCTACGATTCTCATCAAAACCAGCCTGTTCAATTGCCTCAGACAGTTTAATGGTTGCTTTAGAAAGCCCGAATGTCGCAAACAGTTCTTTCAGGAAAAAATCGTTGTCACGAATAAGATTGTTAAGTTCTAGTAGTAATTGATCCCTGAGCTTATCAGAAACAGTCTGACCTGACTCTACCTTTTTGATTGTTTTAGCAAGGTCAGGCGGTAGTTTCATCATTAGATACTGTGAAAACTGATCGTTAGATTGGGCTAATTTAGTTGTGAGAGATTCAAAACTGGCAATGTCATCACTGCTCAACATGCATGGAGCGTTTAATACCATGCAGTCCTGCCAGACTTTAAGGCCTAGTTTATAGTTCAGCTTAAGTCGGCCAACTGCAGAAAGATCGTAGCGCTCAGGGTTGAAAAACAGGTTGTCAAAAAGTGCCAGTGAGCTTTTTAATGTAGGTGGATCACCTGGACGGAGTCGGCGGTATATTTCAATCAGACCCTCGTCGCTTGAGCTGACTTTATCAATAAGCAATGTATCGCGGAATGATGAAGTAATGTGCAGGTTATCGATGTAAAGAGCTTTGAAACTGATTACCCCACGTGCTTTAATTTCATTAAAACGATCCAGGGTAACTTCATCATTACATTCAACAATAATTTCGCCAGTGGTCGGATCAACTATGTCAGATGAAGCATAACGACCAAGTAAATCTTCGATGTTCGCCGGAACAGTCTTAATGCCACGTTCCTGCATCTTTTTTATCGAGGACTTTGTGTACTTTCGATTCGCCTTGACAAGAACTTCACCATTATCTGGGTCAGTCACGTCAAAGGATGTCTTTTGAAGTGTTAAAAGTTCGGGTTCAATACTTTTGGTAATTGAATCAGCCCCGATAAAAATCTCTTCGCTTTTGTAGTAGTAGTTAAGAAGTTGTTCTACTGAATATCCTAAAGCTTTTAGCAGTACGGTCGCAGGCATTTTTCTGCGTCGGTCAATACGAACATACAGAATATCTTTGTGGTCAAATTCAAAATCAAGCCAAGATCCACGATAAGGAATCACTCGGGCAGAGTACAGAACCTTGCCGCTAGAGTGTGTTTTGCCTTTGTCGTGATCGAAAAATACACCCGGTGAACGATGCAGCTGGCTTACAATTACCCGTTCTGTCCCATTGATAATAAATGTTCCATTATCAGTCATAAGAGGGATTTCGCCAAAGTATACCTCTTGCTCTTTGATGTCCTTGATTGCCTTAACGGTAGAATCTTTGCCGGCATCCCAGATTACAAGACGTACTTTAACCTTCATGGGTGCAGCGTACGTCATGCCACGCTGGTGACATTCATCAACATCATACTTTGGTTTGTTAAGCGCGTAGGATACATACTCCAGAGAAGCGCTTTCACTGAAATCCTTAATCGGGAACACACTCCTGAATACGGCTTCCAGGCCGGTATTCAAGCGTGATTCTGCAGACATTTCCTGTTGTAGAAAACGCCGATATGAATCTTTCTGAATGTCAATCAGATTGGGTATTTCGATTATGTTCTTTATCTTGGCAAAGTTTTTACGCAAGAGGTGATTATTGGCAATAGAATAAGCCATGGCTTCTCCTTTGGCGGGTATCGTAACTGGATCCAGGTAAATAGTTATAAGTTGCTGTAAAACCAGAAGTATATGACAGCAAAAGCGTGCCGAAACAGCACAAGCCAAGGCCGCTCCGGGCGACCTTGGCTCTCATAAAGACAACAATTCTGCGTACTATTTGATAGCTGCTTCTGCGCCAGCTTCTACAAGCTGTTTAAGTGCATCATCAGCTTCTTGTTTGGTAACGCCTGTTTTTACAGTACCAGGTGCGCCGTCAACAAGGTCCTTTGCTTCTTTCAGGCCGAGGCTTGTCAGAGCACGAACAACTTTGATGACGTTAATTTTGTTGGCGCCACAAGCTTTCAGGATAACATCAAATTCAGTCTGTTCTTCAGCAGCTTCAGCAACAGCAGGGCCGGCAGCAGCGGCAGCAGCAACAGGGGCAGCAGCTGATACGCCGAACTTTTCTTCCAGTTCCTTTACGAGTTCAGCAAGGTCAAGAACAGTCATTTTTTCGATAAAACTGATTACATCTTCTTTAGTAATAGCCATTGGGTGAATCCTCCGAATATGATTTTTTAATAAATTAGTTGCTACGGGTTAGTTAGCTGATTTTTGTACGCGAATTGCGTCCAGTACGCGGACAAGCGAACCTGGCAAAGCGGCAAGTACACCAACAAAGTTGGTTGCAGGAGCCTGCATGGATCCGAGCATCTTGGCGATGAGAACCTCACGCGAGGGAAGGTCTGCTAATGCCTGGATCTGCTTGATGTCAAGCAGTTTGCCGCTGAGTACAGCGGCTTTAAGCACGAACTTGCCTTGCGGATCTTTTGCAAACTTGCTCAGTACCTTTGCAGCATTTGCAGGATCGTCATAGCTGATAGCTACGGCGGTTGGACCGGCAAGGAAAGGGCTGATGCACTCAATATCCGTGCCTTTTGCAGCCAGATCAAACAAAGTGTTTTTAAATACTCTGTACTCGACTGACGCGGCCCGCAGCTCATTTCTAAGCGTTGTAGCCTGCCCTACGTTCATCCCGCGAAAATCTGCGAGAAAAACAGCCTTGGCGCGTGTTAATCGCTCATGCATCTCAGTGACTAGTTCTTGTTTGCTGTTCTTGTTCAAGCGACTTCCTCCTTTCTTTTGGTATATGAGGCTGAGCCTCGGCCAAAGTCAGGAATGCAAAGAATTGCAGTACCCAAGTCTCGGCAGGTCCGGCTATCCGGATTAAGCGCAATGACACGCGCCTGCTGTCTTTGACTTTGGCTAAACTATATAAATTTATATCTGCGCGGTTACATCACTAATATCAAGATTGATGCCGGCTCCCATTGTAGAAGAAATCGAAATTTTCTTGATATAGGTGCCTTTGGCAGCAGATGGTTTTGCTTTCAGAAGTGCTTCTACGAGAGCAAGTAAATTACCTTTGAGCATTTCTGCATCAAAAGAAACTTTGCCGACTGGCGCATGAATAATGCCGGCTTTTTCAACACGAAATTCAACCTTACCTGCTTTTGATTCCTTCACAGCCTTGCCGATCTCAAAAGTGACTGTGCCAACCTTAGGGTTTGGCATAAGGCCACGTGGACCGAGCAGCTTGCCAATTTTGCCAACTACACCCATCATGTCAGGAGTTGCAATGGCCGTATCAAAATCAAACCAGCCGCCCTGAATCTTGGCAACAAGTTCATCAGATCCAACATAATCCGCGCCGGCATCGAGGGCTTCCTTCTCTTTTTCACCCTTTGCAAAAACAAGAACACGTACGTTTTTACCGAGTCCGTTAGGAAGAACAACTGCACCACGAACCATTTGGTCGGCGTGCCGTGGATCAACACCTAATTTTACAGCAACATCGACAGTCTCATCAAATTTTGCATAAGCGGTCTGCTTCACAACATCAACGGCAGTCCCAAGTTGATAAACCTTGTTTCTGTCAATCTTTGACATTGCTTCAGAGTGTTTCTTTGCGCTTTTTGACATGGTACAACCTCTCTAAGGATCTTGATTAATAGATAGTGTTTCGATTAGGCAATATCAACGCCCATTGAGCGGGCAGTACCTTCAATTGTCCTCATTGCTGCTTCCAGTGAAGCAGCATTGAGGTCAGGCATTTTCTTTTTAGCAATCTCTTCAACCTGAGCTTTGGTAAGTTTTCCCACTTTAGTTTTATTTGGTACAGCCGATCCGCTCTTAAGATCCAATGCCTTCTTAATCAGCACAGGAGCCGGTGGCGTCTTGGTAATAAATGTGAATGATCTGTCAGCATACACAGTAATTACAACTGGAGTGATAGTACCCTCATCGGCCTGAGTTTTAGCATTGAATGCTTTGCAGAATTCCATGATGTTGACACCATGCTGGCCGAGGGCGGGCCCGATTGGTGGCGAAGGATTTGCTTTCCCTGCGGGAACCTGTAATTTGATGTAACCGGTTATCTTCTTTGCCATAAAAGTGCTCCTTTAAATACACATATGCCTGTCATCTGTCTAATGAAATGACGGGTTTAGTAATTAGTTCTTTTCAACCTGCATGAATTCAAGCTCAACAGGAGTTGCACGCCCGAAAATCGTAACAGTCACGCGAAGTTTGCCTTTGTCCGGCTTGACATCTTCAACTACCCCTGAGAAGTTAAGAAACGGGCCATCGATAACTCGTACCGTTTCTCCGACTTCAAATAAAACTTTAGGCCGGGGTTTTTCTGCGCCTTCTTCCATGCGGCGGGTAATTTTATCCACTTCTTCATCGGCAATAGGGAAGGGCGTATTGCCGCCAACAAATCCAGTTACCTTGGCGGTTTCCTTCACAAGATGCCATGTCTCGTCAGTCAACTCCATTTTTACCAGAATATATCCTGGGAAAAACTTTCTTGATGACGTTTTCTTCTCACCTTTTTTAAGCTCTACAACGGTTTCACAAGGGATAAGTATCTCCTCAAAGAAACTTTCCATGCGCTCATTTTTGATTGTCTCAAGTAAATTCAGACGAACCTTGTTCTCAAAGCTGGAATATGTATGTACACCATACCATTTCATGGACATATCTGGACCCTTTATCCTAATATCAGACGTAACAGCTTGGCCAGGATGAGATCGCAAGCACCAAGATAAAATGAAATCAGCACAACAATAACAATAACGACACCTGTCGTTGCAATTGTCTCTTTACGTGTTGGCCATGTAACTTTTTCAAGTTCAAGCTTTACTGATTCAAAAAAAGCTGTGATATTTTGCACACTATGACTCCTGGCAGTTACTTCGATTAACCGCCTATTGTTTTCGAATGATCCCCGATAAGGGAAAACAACCGAATAATGGCAGGCCAGGAGGGATTCGAACCCCCAACATCCGGTTTTGGAGACCGGCGCTCTACCAGTTAGAGCTACTGGCCTGTACCGCGCAACAATCGGTTCGGGCTACTTGGTTTCCTTGTGAGGAGTGTGTTTGCGACAGAAACGACAAAACTTGTTGAATTCAAGTTTACCAGGTGTAGTTCTTTTGTTCTTTGTAGTGGTGTAATTTCTCTGCTTACACTCAGTACAGCCAAGTGTGATGATATCTCTCATAAATGTGCATCCTTTTGTATGAAATCAGCAGACACTGACTATTGTCACGCCCACATACTAACTATCTATTCAATAATTGAAGCTACAACGCCTGCGCCGACAGTACGGCCGCCTTCGCGGATAGCAAAGCGAAGACCTTCGTCCATAGCAATCGGGGTAATCAGGTTGATTGTCATTGCAACATTGTCACCAGGCATTACCATCTCA
>JANYBN010000187.1 GCA_025360785.1 Geobacter sp. | reverse complement strand
GCCGGTATCGAATTTTTTGCGCTGGTCGGCATCCAGAAGTCGTTGGAACTCGAAGGAGAGCCGCCCTTTGTCGGCCTGCTCCTCAATATGGCTGAAAAGCCGCATTCCCAGCGCATACGGGTTCATCCCGACCCGCGGCATCGAGGTGACTCCGGCATGGACCCTGGCAAAATCCACCTCATGCCCCTTGATGCGGTCGTCCTGAAGGAATAGGTATTCGTGCCAGTAGCTGGCCCATCCCTCGTTCATGATCTTGGTCCGGATCTGCGGCTGAAAGAATATTGATGTCTTGCGGACGATCTCCAGAATCGACCGCATCCAGACGTTCTCATCCCTGGCCAGAAACTCCGAATTATCCAGGAGATAGCGGAGCAGATCGCGCTTTCTCGCCGGGTGCGTTTCCCTGGTATGGGTAAAATGCGCCTCAAGTTCCGGATAGCGCCGCTCCGCCTCACTGAAGAAGGTCTTTTCACCCTGTTCGCCGAATGCTTTCATGCAGTCATTGTAGCGGCCCACCTCTTTGATGTATTCGCTGACTGAGACCTTTTTTTCCGCCTGGAGAAACACATCGAAATAGTAATCGAGCCTGGGCGAACACTCCGCTTCGGGAGGGATGAAGAGATCAACAAGATCTCCATGAAAATCGACCAGGTTGTCGATCCCCCGGGCAAATTCGATCACGTAGTCAACCCAGCGTCCTTTCTCGGCGCGCAGCCTGGCTATGACCCGTTTGTCCGAGAGCGCCTGGCCGGTAAAGTCATAGTCCCAGGTATGGCGGAAATAGAGGTTGTTCTGGAAGAAATCGATATGGGCCAGGACGTGATAGAAGATCATCACATTCAGCCAGTCCGGGTTGTTGTCGTTGTAGAACGAGATCGGCGGGCGTGTATTGATGACCGTTTCGTAGGGGTTGTGGGGATAGAGTTCGTATTTCCCCTTTTCCCGCAGCACCTCGACGTCGTGGACCCAGTAGTTGTAGAGCGTCGGAATCATCACCTTGGGGGAGAGTTCCAGCAGATCGCGGTTGGTGACGACGTACTCCAGGCTCTCGTCGGTAAAGGAGAGACCGGCGGCACGTGCGCGCTCCTTGCTCCCTTCCATGATCTTTTTCGTATGTTGATTGATAAGTTCCATAGTTCATGCCTATGTAGGGGCGTACCCTTGGGTCGCCCTTGTCTGGATCGCCATACAAATTCGGGCACCCGCAAGGGGATGCCCCTACGATATCAGTTTTTTGATCCCCTCGATCAGCCGCGGTTCGTCCGCATCTTCATCCATGACATCCAACCTGATCAGCTCCGGTTTGTCCCTCAGCAGCCTTGAGTTGTTCAGATAACGGGATACCGTGGTCGATTCTCCGTGACTGTGTTCCGCAATTGTCACCCCCACGCGGCTCGCATAGGTGAGCATTTTTACCAGCTCCGGAATCGCCCTCACGCCCCCCTCGTCCCAATCGTCGCCGTCGGTGCCGTGAAACACGTAGATGTTGTAGTCCTTTACCAGGTTCTCCTTTGCCACGATCTCGTTAACGAGCTGATAAGCGCTGTAAACCTGAGTTCCGCCTGCGACTCTTGAGTTGTAGTAGGTGTAAAAGTCCGGCACCTCTTTTGCCTCGGTGTCATGCAGGATGAAGCGGCTTTCCGCCTGGCCGCCGTACTGGTAGAGCAGCCAGCTGTAAATCAGCACATGCTGGGAAACGACCAGATCGGTAATCTTGCCGGCCATCGACCCGGAATAGTCGCGCAGGAAGAAGAGCATCGCCTGAGGCTCGTAATCCTTTTCCTGCGAGAGCACGCGGTAAATCTTGTCGCGCGGTGCGATCAGGAAACGGGTAGGGTCGATTTCATTGACGTCGGGAATGTTTCCGAGGGCAATGTTCGTTTCCACAATCTTGCGCAGGGTCGCCTTTTTATCCAGCACCTGTCCGAAGCCGCGGTTCTTGTCGGCCAGATCGTAGGTGTAGCGGGTGAAGGAACGCTTCTTCCCCTTCTCTTTCAGGTTCGGCAGCTGAAATTTTTCGGACAGCGTTTTCCCAAGGTCATAGGCGGAGGATTCCATCTCGTGACTCTCGCCCCCACCCTCGCCGGGGCCACTGCCGTTCTGATCGCCTTCTTCGCGGACCGGCTGTTCGCCGATAATCTCGCCTTCTTCCTCTTCGCCCGTCCCCCCTGATGTGCCCTCTTCGCCCGGCGGGCGTACTGTCGGGTCGTGGAAGAGCTTTTCCTCCACCGTGGTCGGTACTACCACCACTTTCCCCTTTCGGCCACGCCCCGGTTTCACCAACTTGCCCACCTGGATCTTGCGCGGAAAACCGTCCTCTTCCCGTTGCCGGTCGCGCTCCAGCAGTTCATCAAGGGATTTAGTCAGTCCGGCGGAGGTGAACTGCGGCGTCACCGCCTGGCGCAGAACCAGCAGGTCACCAAAGGAATAGATGCTGCGGCTGAACCCGGCCAGTTCGTTGCTTGGCGGCAGGGCGTCAGAGGGGAGGGCGTGACCGTTAGCAACTGTCTCCAGCTCGGCCCGCATCCGCGCTTCCCGCTCGGGGGGAAGGCCGCGCTCTTTCAGTTGTTCAAGGTATGTATGAAGGTCGTTGCGCATATGAATACCAATCAAATCTTTCACCGCAAAGGACGCAGAGTAACGCAGAGGAAACCAAGTTAATTGATAACAAGATCTTATTTTTGATATCTTCTGCTTTTCTTCTGTTTCTACTTTGCGTACCTTTGCGTCCTCTGCGGTAAAATTCTTTTTTAGGTTAATGTTTAGTTTTCATCCTCTTGTGTGCAGAAATATTCAATAGTCTTTTGCGCGCAGGTCCGGCAGTACCCCAGCTTGTTCAGCATCGTCGTTATCATCCGGTCGTACAGCTTCTGGTTCTCCTCGTTGGTCCGGTTGGCCAGCGCGCCGATCAGGCTGCCGGCGCCGGCGATATCAGACTTCAGCCGCACGTCGGTGATCGCCTTGACGAGTTCCAGGTTGTCCATGAAGTCATAGTTCGGGTCCATCGAGATCTTCTGGCCGTAGATCTTGCGGATCGAGGTGCGGAAGGAGTCCCGCTGTTCATCGGTCTTCAGGCCGATCCGCTCCTCGACGCTCTTTACATAGCGCTCGTCGATCTTCAGCGCGCGCAATTCGCTGCTTTGCGGGTCCTTGTATTTCCACATCCGGTCCGGTCCCAGGTTCTCGGCATCGATGCCGATGATCATATTGACGTAGTTCATTACGTCCTTGCGGATCGCGTAGGGCTCATCCATATAGGCATTAAACATCTCGGTCATGATCCGCTCGCGGTAGAGCCCTTTCGCGATCTTCAGATCCTCCAGGTACTTGGCCCGGTCATTCGTGTCGGACACATAGTCGAGCACGACGCGCTCCAGTGTCCGGTACACATCGTAGGCGAACATGCAGCGCCCCTCGTTGGTCTCTGAATTCTCGACCTGGAGCTGGATGGAGCGCCCGAGGCTGCGATGTCCCAGCCCTTTCTGGCCGAAGCGTTTGGTGATATCCGGATCCTGACCAAGTGTGTCGATCACCTCGGCCAGCGCCTTGATGCTCTTCTCTCCGGCAATCTCTCCTGCAGCCAGTTTCATGGTTTCGATTGAGGTTAGTTTTTCCGAACGGGGCAGTCTGGTCAGGACTACCCCGACGGAAGCTGCATAATTCAGGTTCGGATCCTGATGCAGCGCCTCCTTGGTCAGGGTGGTCTTGGCTTCACTGCCGATGGCATAGGAGGTGAGGCCGCTCTGGAGCCGGTAATTGGTGTTGTGGGAGACGTAGCAGATCCGGCAGCGGTCAACGATCGGCGCCTCTTCCTTCTCGGACAGGAATCGGTTGAATTCGGAGTTGTTGCTGGTGGCAATGATCAGTGAGTCGATCGGCCACCGGTAGCCGTCGATCTCGATGGCCCGGTTCTGGATGACCCCCAGATATACCTGGACCAGGTCCTTCTTGTTCTTGAAAATCTCGTCGGAGAAATGTATCCCGCCACCCGCCACCCGGGCCAGTGCGCCGCGCCGCAGATCGAAGCGGTAGGGATTGTTGGTGTCGGATATATGCAGCAGCCGCTGGATCGACTCCTCGCCGAGCAGATCGACCGATGATGAGGTGATCTTGTCTTTGGCCGGATACTTGCCGGTCACGGTACCCAGGCTCTCGCTCATCGGCACCGGGGTCACCTCGATGAAGTCGAGCATCTGCTCCATGTTCCCGTCGCAGAACTCACGGATATCGTTCCAGATATAGCCGCTGCAGGCTCCCAGCGGGCGGTAGTTTTCGTAGAGGACGTCGATGGCGGCCTCCTCCAGTCCCCCCTGTTCGGCCAGGAAACGGCGATTATCCCCCGGCGTGTCACTCAGGTTCATCGCCAGGATCATCGGGTCCTCGTAGGTCTGCGAGTCGATGATATTGATCTTGCCGTAATGTCCCAGCTGGGCGAGACCGTTAAAGCGGTAGGTATAACGGCGGTTTTTCGGCTCTGTCAGGAAGGCGCGGTACTGGCTGCAGAGGAACTCGACGAAGAAGGTCTTGCCGTTGCCCGGTTCTCCGACCAGCACAAAGGCCATCTCCTTGCTGGAGCCACCTTCGGCGGCATCCTTTACATATGAGACGAAGCTGTTGATCTCGTCGAACATACCGATAGTGTGTTTCCTGCCGGTCCGGAACAGATTGAAGTCATAGGTGGTTCTGCCGTTCACCACTACTTTTTCGAACCCAGCCCCTAGAATCATCCTGGCTACAGACTGAAAGGCATTCTCGAAGACTCTCTCCCCATCTTTCAGGGCAGCAATGTGCCGGCTTAATTTTTCATATGTAGCCATGGCGTCCTCCGTACTTTATGTCGATACCGGTTCATGTTCGGGCTTGCGTAAGTGATTGAAAAATACTCTTTCCAGCTTCAATTATTACCTAAGAAATGCTTTTGGCAAGTCCAAATTCTGATGATTAATAACTGCTCTGTACAATGGAAAAACGGGTGTATAATGTGCGTTTAAATGTTAAATTTCAGTAGAATATAGATCCACTTTGTTTTAAGGAGGCACTATGCAATATCTGGAAATGTTATACCGATTGGCGGTCAGTCTCTGGGCCGGAGGCAACGCCATTTTTACACTGATGCTGACGCCGATCCTCTTCAAAACCGAAGGCCGCGACATCGCAGCCCGCATCGTGGGCAACCTGTTCCCGGGCTATTTCCGGTGGGGGTTGGCCTGCGGCGTAATTGCGCTGGTCTGCCGTCTGGCCGGTCGTGGTTTTGATCTTAAAGTGCCGGTGATCGTGTTGGCCCTCATGCTGGCGGTGACATCATTCCAGGCGTTCTACGTGGAGCCGCGCGCCGCAGAGTTGAAGCGGCAGATAGGTTCGTTTGAGACAACCAGCAAGGATCATCCGCTCCGGAAGGAATTTGCAAAGCTTCACGCCGTTTCGGCGGTCTGTAATCTGACCGTGCTGGCGGGCGGGGTAGTGTTGGTGGTGCTGCCGTAGAAGCGACCGGTTGGTCGCCCTTTTAAACATATAATGCATTATTCAGCATAGTAAGTACCGTTTTTGTAGACATACTATGCTGAATAAGGTATTTTATCCTCACGAGGCAAGTGGCTATCATGTACGAACAACTGCGGCAGACCATACCGTTTGAGGAATTTGACTACCAGTCCCTGCTGGACTCGTTGCGGACGTATGCCTACCCGCGCAAAAAGATCACCTCTCTGTTGCGCAAAGGAGAGATCATCCGGGTCAAAAAGGGACTTTACCTGTTCGGCGAAGGACAGCGTCGCTCCCCCTACTGCCGGGAACTTCTTGCCAACCTCATCTGCGGCCCATCCTGCATCTCTCTTGAATATGCCCTGCATTATCATGGCCTGACGCCGGAACGGGTCGAGACCATCACTTCGGTGACCTGCGGCCGCTCGCGTAGTTTCGAAACGCCGGTAGGCTGTTTCAGTTACCGGATGATCCCGATGGCTGCTTTCAGCATCGGCATTGACCGGATCGAGTTGGCCGATGGGCGTTCTTTCCTGATGGCTATACCGGAAAAGGCGCTGGCCGACCGAGTCATGATGGAACGGGGGATTGGTGTCAGTACCCAAAAAGGTCTTCTGAGCTATCTGAATGATAATCTGCGTATTGATACAGAAGCGCTCAGTTTACTCGACCCGGACAGACTGCTGGCAATCGCCGCTGCCTATCGCTCGCGACGCCTGAAGCTGCTGGCCAGTCTGATCAGGCGGCTACACCCGGTTCAACAGGATAAATCTCATGCATGATGCCATCGAGCGGATGCTTGCCAAATACGACACCAAAAGCGTGGACGACACGGTGCGAGCACTGCGGGAGATTATTCAGGAAACTGCTCTGCTGGGGCTGTGGCGCGCCAGGTTTTTTGAACATGCCGCGTTTTACGGCGGTACGGCCCTGCGCATTCTTCACGGTATCGGCCGGTTTTCGGAGGATCTGGACTTTTCCCTCCTGCAGCCGAACCCGGAGTTTTCCCTGGAGCGGTTCAGTGCCGCTCTTGAGGTAGAGGTGCGGGCCTTCGGGTTTAACCTCCGAGTGGAATCGGTCAATAAGTCGGTGGAAAGCGCGGTTCAGTCTGCTTTTCTCAAGGCCAATACCCGCAACGAGCTGTTGGTGATCGAGGCTGACGAGCGCATCGCCCGAAACATTCCGCCGGGACAGGTGCTGAAGATCAAGATAGAGGTGGATACCGATCCGCCGCCCGGTTTTGTGACCACTACGCGCTATCTTTTACAACCGATACCATTTGCAGTCCGCTGTTACACGCTCCCCAGCCTGTTTGCCGGTAAATTGCATGCGCTGCTTTTCCGCAGGTGGAACAACCGGGTCAAGGGGCGCGACTGGTATGATCTGGTCTGGTATGCCGCCCATCATCCGCAGTTGAATCTCTATCACCTGGAACAGCGGATACGGCAGACCGGGCAGTGGAGCGGTGATGCCCGTCTGACACGGGAGAGGTTCGACGAATTGATCAATGATGCCATAGATCGTCTGGATCTGGATCAGGCGCGGCAAGATGTAGCGCCGTTCGTGAAGGATCGGCAAGTCCTGGCAATCTGGTCGAAGGAGTTTTTTCGGGATGTGGCTGCGCGAATCGTGATTGTAGAAGAACAGGTGGGGTGACGGTCGTTGGTTCAGCTATCGGTTGGGCACTGTTATGGAGAATGGCACGGTACTGACCGACAGCGTTGATTCACGCCAGTACATCAAGCGGCTGAATCAGCGCGACCCTGAACTTGATTCCTACTGGGGTACAAATTGTACCCCAGTAGTACTGTTAGCTCCAGACGGGAAAAGACGTAAGGGATTACCGTACCACCCTCGGAGGAATAATGAAAAAACAGTTTTGTACATGGGATGGTGACACCCTGGTGCTTAATATTCTCGGTACGCCCAATTCAAAGCGGGATGCCATCGGCAAGGTAAAGGGACATCAGCTCTGCGTCAGTGTCACAGCGGTGCCGCGTGCCGGGAAGGCGACCGACCATATGGTGCGTTTTCTGGCTGAAGAGTTTGGCGTGTCGGTGGGTGATATTCAGGTCATGTTCGGGCGCATGAATGTCAATAAACAGCTGCGGATCAAGGCGCCCAAACGCCTGCCGGCGGTCATCGGACAGCTGGAGTTGTGCTAACCTTCCTCGTATAATCAGTCCTTTCCCAGGAATATACCTCCAGCCAAATCTGTGGTAAAATTGTCGTGTAAAAGTGGAAAACATGATGCGAAAAACCAGGGTTCTGAAACCGGGAGGGCGGCATTATTAAAACCTTAATTTTCATACTGGCAATGGTGATACTCTTGACATCAAATTTGCAGGCAGGTTCGGCATCAATGCTTCCGTCTTGTCCGGCAAGCCCCAATTGCGTTTCCAGCCAGGCCACGGAGAGTCACCGCATCGAGCCGTTCAAGGTTGCTGGGAACGCCGCGCTTGCGTTTGAGAAGCTCCGGAAGCTGCTAGCCGGACGCAGTGACACAACAGTAATTTCAACCGACGGTACGACGATCCGGGTCGAGTTTAGAACCTTGCTCGGTTTTGTGGATGACGCCCTGTTTGTGCTGGATGCCGCCAACGGCTTCATTCATGTTCGGTCAGCCGCCCGTCTCGGCTATTGGGATCTGGGGAAGAATCGCAGTCGTATGGAGGAAATCCGGCAGGCGTTTGAAAAAGTTCAGGAGTGAGGTGCAGTCTTTTCAATAATCAGACCTGCTGGTAATTCATTCAATGCGGAGGAAGGTCCGTATGATAGAACCAACTGAATTTGAGTTGCGAAAATTTGTTGCTCCCGAGTTCATCTTCGGTGTTGATGCGCGAAAATTGACCGGTCGCTATGCAAAAAACTTTGGCGCCCGCAAGGTGATGGTTGTTACAGACCCTGGAGTGATGGCCGCCGGATGGACTCAGGATGTGATCGCCACTCTGGACGCTGCCGATCTGGATTACACGCTGTTTTCTGCCGTCAGCAGCAATCCCAGGGCAGAAGAAGTCATGGCGGGGGCTGAACTGTACCGGAGCGAAGGTTGCAACGCCATTGTCGCGGTGGGGGGCGGAAGTCCTATGGATTGTGCCAAAGGGATCGGCATTGTCAGTTCCGGCAAAATGAACATCCTTGAGTTCGCAGGGGTGGACAAGGTGGAATTAACCACCCCCCCTTTGATCTGCGTTCCGACAACTGCCGGCTCTGCTGCGGATGTTTCCCAGTTCGCCATCATCACCGACAATCTGAAAAAGGTTAAAATTGCCATAATCAGCAAAATGGTTGTCCCGGATGTCGCCCTGATAGATCCGGTAACCACGACAACGATGTCCCCGGATCTGACGGCCTGCACGGGGATGGATGCACTCTGCCATGCCATCGAAGCGTTTGTCTCCACGGCCCATTCCCCGATTACCGATGTACATGCCTTGCAGGCAATACACCTCGTCATGTCAAATCTTATCCCGACGATCAATGAGCCGGACAACATTGTACGGCGCGGCAGGATGATGCTGGCCAGTCTCGAAGCGGGACTGGCCTTTTCCAATGCGAGTCTGGGGGCGGTCCACGCGATGGCACACAGCCTGGGAGGGCTTCTTGACTGCCCGCACGGTGAATGTAATGCCATCCTGCTTCCTTACGTGATTGAGTTCAATTTTAACGCCGTTTCGGAACGCTACGGAGAAATCGGAAAATCAATGGGGCTGGAGATCAACGGCATGGCGCCTGCCGGGGTAAGATCGGCCATCGTATCCGCGCTCTTCCATTTGGCCGAGGCAGCAGGTGTGACAGATACCCTGAGCCGATTGGGGGTTACCAAGGGCGACCTCCGGGAACTTGCAGAAAAAGCGATACACGATACCTGCATCTTTACCAACCCGCGACAGATGAGTCGGCAGGATATTGAGGCCATCTATGAAAAAGCCCTCTGAAGAGGAAAAAAACTGGAGCGCTCAGCGGGAAAAGATCATAGGAATGGGGGAGCGTTCCCTGCATAAGACCTATTATCCGGAGCTTCAGCAAAGACTTGATGAACTGGAACGGTTCAGGTCCCTCTTGGACCAGAGTAACGATTGCATATTACTTGTCAGGATCCCTTCCCTTGCCTTTGTCGATGTCAATGAATCAGCCTGCCGCCAGCTCGGTTGTTCACGTGAAGATCTCCTTTCTCTTCCATTCGGGAACTTTGTCCCGGAGGAGGCCATGTCCAGAATCAGGGAACTTGCCGAAGTTGGTCTTGCCGAAGGCAAGGACCGGGATACGATAACTACTCATCTGTATAAATGTTCCGGGGCAGAGATTCCGGCGGAAATCGCCATTCGCCTGGTTACCTTTAACAAGGAGCTGTATGGAGTGGCTGTTGCCCGTGATATCACCGAGAGGAAACGGACCGAAAAGGCGCTTTTGGAGAACTCCAGGATGCTGCGGGACATGGAGCTTGCCCGGCAGATCCAGCTTTCGCTTCTGCCGGCTACTCCGCCGGAACTGCCCGGCATCCAGCTTGCCGGGTACTGCGTTCCCGCCACCCATGTCGGGGGCGACTATTACGACTATTACAAGCACGACAACTGCGTAGTGGATCTGGTCGTCGCGGATGTGTCGGGCCATAACATCGGTGCAGCCCTGATGACGGCTGAAGCCCGGTCGGTGCTGCGCGCGCAGATTCTCTCATCCAGCGGCACCGGAGATATCCTCGCTTCACTAAACCGGATCCTCTACGATGATCTTGACCAGGCCGAACTCTTTATTACCCTGTTTTATGTCAGATACGACGCGATAAACCGCACCCTGTCCTATTCCAACGCCGGGCATGTGCCGCCGCTGCTCTTTCGACAATCCGAGACAGCCTGCCGGGAACTGGATGCCGAAGGGCTTATCATCGGGGTCAGGAAGGATGAGATATACGAAGAAAAACAAATTCAAATGCAGAAGGATGACGTGCTCCTTCTTTACACCGATGGCATTATCGAGGCATTGAACAGTTCTGGTGAGCAGTTTGGTCGTTCCAGACTGTGCAGCATTCTTAATGACACTCATACGGGATCACCCCAGTCTATTATCGATGCCATACTCATGGAAGTCGCTGCTTTTTGCGGCACCACGGTCATGGAGGACGATGTAACCATGATCGTCATGAAGATAGTTTGACGCTTTATCTTCGTAAGGTCAGTGTATACAAGCTGATAATATCGTTTTTGTTCACTTGATAAATACGTCCAAAAGCGTACAATCACGCCGTCGGCACGTTATATTCTACCATAAATAGAAGGAGAACCGCATGGACAGACGAACGTTCATAAAAACCACTGGAGCCGCTGTGTTACTGGCTCCCACGCTGGTAAAGGAAGCTTTTGCTGCTCGCGAACAGTCTCTGGTCGCGGTCGCGGAAGGGGCCGACCATGCCGCCATTACCCGCAAGGCCATCAACGCTGTGGGCGGTATGAAAAGGTTTGTCAAGCCGGGGGACGTGGTAGTCGTAAAGCCGAACATGGGGTGGGACCGGGCGAGCGAATTTGCCGCCAACACCAACCCGCTGGTAGTGCGGGCGGTGGTTGAGGAGTGTCTGGCCGCCGGGGCCAAAAAGGTCAAGGTGTTCGACAACACCTGCAACGATTCGCGCCGCTGCTATGTCAATAGCGGGATCGAGGGTGCCATGAAGGGGATCAAGGGGGTCGAGTGCAAGCATATCGAGCCGGAACGGTTCAAAAAATTTGCCCTTAACGGCCAGTTCCTGAAGGAGTGGGAGCTGTACGACGAGGCGCTCTCGGCCAATGTCTATATCAACGTGCCGGTCGCCAAACACCACGGGCTTTCCAAACTGACCCTCGGATTGAAGAATGTCATGGGGGTCATGGGAGGGAATCGCGGCTTCATCCACAGGAACATCGATGTGGCCCTGGCCGATGTCAACGCGCATCTTAAAAGCCATCTCACGATCATCGACGCGACTCGCATCCTGACCGCCCATGGGCCGCAGGGGGGCAATATTGCCGATGTCAAGGTGCTGAACAAGGTGATTGCCTCGACCGATATTGTTGCCGCCGACGCCTTTGCCACCACGCTGTTCGGCATGAAACCGGCCGACATCCCGGTGACGGTGGCGGCTTTCAAGCGCGGCCTCGGAGAGATGAACCTGGATAAAATCAGGATCGTGAGGGCGTAACTTCGTGAGATTCACCCCGGCCCGCATCTGCCAGCTGTTTTTCCTGGCCCTGTTCCTGTTTTTGTTCGTGCAGACCGAATATCGCGGCCGCGACGAGATCAATGCCGCAGTCAACGCCTTTTTCAGGGTTGATCCGCTGGTGCTGTTCAGCTACCTGCTGGCCGCGAAGTCCTGGAGCCGGCTCCTGCTTCCGGCCGTGCTGATGGTCGTGGCGACGCTGCTGCTGGGGCGCTTTTTCTGCGGTTGGATCTGTCCGCTCGGAACCATCCTCGATCTCGTGACCTCGCGGATCCGCAAGAGCGCGCCGCTCAGGGCTCTCAAGGGGAACATCAAATACTGGCTGCTGCTGCCTCTCCTGGGATCCTCGCTGTTCAATCTCAACCTGAGTGGCCTGCTCGACCCGATCGCCATTCTGCTGCGTGCCCTGACATTCCTGTTCTACCCGCTGCTCGGCCTGGCCGGAAGGGAAGGGTGGGTCGGGCTGTACCGCCTGATCGGGGAACGGCGTGATACGCTGGCGCCCGCATACAACCTGATCCGTGACAATCTGCTGCCGTTCCGCGATACACTCTACCCGCTGTCACTGCTGTCGATGGCCATCCTGCTCGGCATCATCGCTCTGGAGCGTTTTGAAACGCGAAACTGGTGCCGGAACCTCTGCCCGTTGGGCACCCTGCTCGGGTGGCTGGGGCGTTTTTCCCCCTTCAAGCGGGCGCCGGCGACGTTGTGCGGCGACTGCGGGAAGTGCCGCGAGCTCTGTCCGACCGGCTTCGACAGCGAGATTCTGCTCAAGGAGGAGTGTATCCTCTGCATGGAGTGCCTTGAGGGGTGCCCTCACGGCAGGGTGTCGTTCCGGCCGTCACTGAAGCTGCCGTGGAGCGCTTCGCTGCTGCCGGAACGGCGGGTGTTTCTGGGGGGGATTGCAGGCGGGCTGCTGTTGGCGCTGCCGCTCCGGTTCCGCTATCCTGAAAAACAGTCGCGCCTGCTCCGTCCGCCGGGAGTCCGGAGTGAGGATGACTTTCTTGAGAAATGCGTCCGCTGCGGCGAGTGCATGAAGGTCTGCCTGAAGAATGCCCTGTATCCTTCAGCATACCAGTCTGGTCTGGAGGGAATCTACACCCCGCTGGTCATTCCCCGGCTGGGATATTGCGAGTACAACTGCACCCTCTGCGGCCAGGTCTGCCCGACCGGGGCGATCCCGGCCCTGCCGGTGGAAGCCAAACGGCGGGAAGTGATCGGCAAGGCGGTGTTCGACAAGAATCATTGTCTGCCGTTTGCCCGCAGGACCGACTGCATCGTCTGTGAAGAGCATTGCCCGATCCCCGAGAAGGCGATCCGCTCGCGTGATGTGCAGGTCATGGGGCTGGACGGACGGCTAAAGACGGTCAAGGAACCGTATCTGGTTGAGGAAATCTGCAACGGCTGCGGCATCTGCGAAAATGTCTGCCCGCTGGAGACCAAGGTCGGCATCGAGGTGTTTGCCGTGAAGAGCAGGACCCCGATCGCACTCCAGTCGGCCGGGCGGGAGCCCCTGCCTGAAAATCCATACCCCTGATCTTGATGAAGGGATGATTTTAACTAACAAACGAAAGTAAACAAGGAGACAGACGATGAAGATACTCGCCATTATTGGAAGCCCACGCGGGATGCTGGGAAATACCGGCCGCCTGCTGGACGAGGTGTTGGCCGGAGTAAGGGAAACCGGTGCCGAGACGGAAATCATCTCCTTGAAAACGCTGGATGTCCAGCCCTGTGTGGCCTGCGATGTCTGCCACAAGACCGGCATCTGCAACATCAAGGACGACTATGAGAGTATCAAGGAAAAGCTGCTTGCCTGTGATGGCTTCATCCTCGCCAGTCCCAACTATATCTTCAGCGTCACGGCCCAGATGAAGGCGCTGTTTGACCGCTGTAACGGCCTGATCCACTGCATGGCTCTGGAGGGGAAGTATGCGGCCGTGGTCGAGACCTCCGGCGGTGGCGAGGATGCGGAGGTGGTTACCTATATGGGGCGTTTCGTGAACACTCTCGGCGCAAACTCGGTCGGCGGGATCGGCTCCCCCATGGCCGGGATCAGAACTTTTCCCGATGAGACGAACCTTTATGCAAAAGCCCAAAACCTGGGGCGTGAGCTCTGCGGGGCTGTTGCCGGACAACGGAAATTTCCGGAGCAGGAAGAGTTTATCAGCGGCTTCAGTGCCCGGATGTCGGGTCTAGTCGGCTACATGAAAGAATATTGGCCTTTTGAAAGGGAATACTGGGATAAAAAGCATCCATGATTATTACATGTGATCCGTTGACAGCAGGGCACTGCCGGAGTATAAGGTGAATCGCTTTTTATGTTTACAGGAAAGGAGTATTCCATGCATTTGATTAAACTTACGTTGCTTCTGGCGGCATTGTTTCTGGCAGTACAGGCACCTTGCGCTGTCCAGGCAGCAGAGCCATTGAAGCCAATACCCGCGACCGTTACTGTTAAATTTCCCCAGGGGACGGCGACACCATCCGAGGTGTGCGGAGAGTGTCACAAAGCGATTTATCGTGAATATGCGTTCGGTTTCGGTGGCGACAACCGCATACAAGATATCGCAGCCGTGATTTCCGACAAGCGGGATATCAGCCATCCCATAAACATGTCGTCCATGACTACCGCTCATGCGATGGCCGGCACCGACCCATTCCCACGGCATGCCCGTGAAAATGAGGTTGAAGGAAAATCGTGCAATGTCTGCCATTTCCCGGAAGCCTTTAACCTTCCCGATTTGAATGTGTCAGAAATCTTCAAGCCGAAGCCGCGCTCCAAAGATGCAGAGACGGCCGGATTGAGCTGCGCCAGTTGCCACCTGACTCCGGAGGGCAAAATCCGCGGTCCGTACAATCTGCGGGCCCCACATGAAAACAATCCCGATGTTCGCATGAAAACCTCGATCATGTGCGCTTACTGCCACAGCCTGGGGAAACGTGTGGCGGGTAAACAAACCCAGACTTTCCTTGAATGGCGCGATGATTTCTGGAAGCAGGGCCTTGGCAGCCAGAACTGTCAGGATTGCCACATGCCGCGCACCAATCGCAAGCTGGCTGAAGATTACAAAGTTCCCGATCGTGTTTCATCGCGGCATCTCTGGACCGGAGGGCGCTCATCGCAGCGTTTGCAGAACGCCCTGAATCTGGTAGCCGTTCAGCCGGATAAAGGTGTGTCTAAACTCGAATTTCATGTGATCAATATCGGGGCTGGTCATTCCGTACCGACCGGATCCAATCGTCGTGCGGTGTATCTCCAGGTTGAAGCGCGCGATTCCCAGGGAAAGGTCGTTGCCGGCAACAGTTGGATGTTCTCTCCCTGGTATGGATCCAGGCCTGATGACAAAGCCTTTCTTGAGGAAGACAAAAAACTGCCTGATGCCAAAGCCGCGATGCAGGCTGATGCCCAGGGACCTCACGAAAACATTATCCGTGCCGGAGAAGAGCGAATACTGGCCTGGACTCCTGTGCTGAAGCCGGGCAGTTATACGATTCAGGCGCGTCTTGTGTACGATCTGAACCGCTATAATGATCTGGCCGATATGGGTGATCAGACTTTGTTCAAGTCAACAAATCTGGATGTGTCAGTGGTAAAATAATAGCGCTGGCGAAGTCCTGGTGGACATTGCTGGATCTTTTGTTGAGTATGAATTTTCAAGGGCCCGGTGCATCAGCATCGGGCCCTTGATTTTGAAATGTGTTTAAGTCCAATTGACGGAGATGTATGATGAACGAAGATTTCTTGAATATTCCTTTGGATCGGATTAACCCGGATACTCTGCGGAAGATGGTTGAGGAGTTTGTAACACGTGATTGGAGTGAACTGGCTGACTCTGAATATACGCTGAATGAGAAGGTTGAACAGGTACTTCAGCAGCTGCATGACAAGCGGGCCAGGATTGTTTACGATAATACGACTGAGTCGTGGAATATCATTTCTGATATTTAAGTTAATCGGCCCTGTTTTTCAGGATGTTGCATACTTTTCATCAAGACGCCTGAAATATTCAACCCTGCACCAGTTCTCAATATTTACCAGAGCCTCGAACGCTTCGCGGAAATCGGTCATGCCGATACTGAAGATGCCGTGACCGTAGACAATGGCCGATCCGGTAATGCCTATCACCGGCGGGACATTCCTGGCAATACCTCCGGCGCCGATCTCTCCCGCTACCACCGGAGTAGTTCCCAAAAAGCGAACTTTTGTGCAATCCTTCCAACAGTCGGTAACATGACACGATTCTTTTTCAGCACATATCATACTCATAACAACCGCGAAGCGTGGATGGCCATGTAAAATAGCACGACAGGCGGTTTGCTCAAAAATTGAGCGGTGCGCAACCAGTTCGCTGGAGGCGGTTATGCCGACTGTTGAGTTGTTTTCGAAAGGGACCGGATCGATACAGCCGGGAAGTTCGTCCAGGCTGGAGGCGGTTTGCGATATATAGATCAAGCTTCCGTTTGAATATGAAATGTTGCCGAAAAAAGAGTCAACCAGGCGACGCTGGACGGTATATCGACCGACACGGGCGATCTCGTCAAGAATAACTTTTTTTTCAGAGAACGGCCCCTGTCTAAACTCCAGTCCATCTGCCGAGAGCGGAACTAGCAATTCGCTGCGGAAATGATCAAAAGCATCCTTTTCACCAGGAAGCATGAAGCCGTTTTCGAGCAGATCTTCAAGATACTTTATGTAAGTTGAGTGGAAAACCGAAGACCAGTTGATATAAGCCTGTTCGACTGTTAATGCACCGGCGGCAATTATTCCGACCCCCTCAACGACGATCCCTTTTCGATTTCCTAACAGAGTGGCAATAATTTCTGAAGCATCAGCGCCGATGTCATTTTTGCGTAAAATCGGGATGTCGTGCAGAAACGTGCGTGTTTCGGTGTCGCGAGGTACGATTTCACGCTCATGACTATCGGCTCTCAGAATGAGAAAGTCAGCAAAGGTGACTGAAGGCGCGGCAACGGCCAGTGCGAGGCAATTCAGACGGGATAGGACTGATTCTGCCAGCGATGCCAAGGTCGGCTCACCGGCTGAAATCATGATGTCATCCTGGGCTGCAAAAGCTATCTGCCCGGCGGTTGCTGAGCCGTCTGAAATCAGTTTTGCGGTGTATTTGGCAATTTGGTCGAGCATCAGGGAGTAGACGAAGGAATATTTGTAAACAGAATTGAGCCATCGGAAAGCGTTTCACTCCGGAAGTGGGCTGCACGCTGACTGCTGGCGATAAGTGCTGTTTTCGGCAGAGTTATGCCGCTGTCGGGAAGAAAGGCGGTGGAGACATTTGTTCCAGCTTGCCAGGCCTCGAAGTGGAGATGCGGACCGGTTGATCTTCCAGTCGAGCCGGAAAGAGCCAGGGTACTCTCTGCGGTAACCAGTTGTCCCTGTGCTACCAGAATCCGGCTGTTGTGCGCGTACAGAGTAATGACCCCGTTATCATGCTCTACGACGACCGTGTTGCCATATCCGGAGCGGCTTCCGGTGTAGACGACTACGCCTGGAGCTACCGCTTTGACCAGGGTTCCGGCAGGTATCGCAATGTCTATTCCGTTGTGCTGGCGCCAGATCCCGTCGATTGGGTCGATTCTCATTCCGACTTTTGATGTAATTATGCCACCTACCAGCGGCAGGTGAGGTTCGAAGCTGTTATGTTCGGCTTCTTGCGGATTAAGCGCCGCAGTAACTGCCTTCTGGACGATTTCATCCAGAGAAATGTCATGAGTTTTCTGCTTCTTGGTTGATTTGCGCTGTTTGGCGACAGGAACGGTGTGGTCTTTAATGACTACGGTAGCATTTTTGTTGCTGGGAGCGTCAGTGAATGTTTCAACACCGTCGATGGTGACAAAGCGATAAATATCGGCTTTTGCAATAGAGCTGACCAGGCAAAACAGAAGGGCCAGAGATAGTGAGTATAAATAAACGCACCTGATCTCAAGCAGGCGAGGGGCTTTGACAGTGGCTGTCAATTGTGCTTGTTGTTCGGCACATTTTCTGATAATTAAGTTCACTTCTACTATATATCCCATTTTGTAAAATAGTTCAATTCATCATCTCCGGGGTGACAGGGTGTTTCAATATTACGACAAAGTCGTGCGGGGAACTGAACGGGAAGATATGTTGGTTGTTCTCCAGTTTTTGTCGGGGATGATCGGTCAGCAATTTTCTTTTTTGAACTACTACAAGGAAATTCCTGTTTCATACGATGCGACCTTGCTGCATGTAGAAAACGAGATGGCTGAGTTTGCCGTACATGAGTATCAGGCCAAGGTTATCAACATGGAAAAGAAATCGCTCATTTATTCGCATTCGATGAGTACCTTTCCGGAAGATATTATTGGTGAGGCTTTTTATGTGAGTTCTGCCAAAAAACGTGTAATTTTATGCAATTTCGGTTATGCGCATATTCTATCGGATATGAGGAGGTTTGTCCGGGTACTTCTAGATAATCCGGTTGAAGCGGAGTTGCTTGTTGAAGGTGATATTATAAAAGGCAATGTAAAGGACATCTCACTCGGAGGTGCTGCTGTTAGCGTCATGTCATCCGATTCTTTGACGCCGGGTCTTGACATAAACATGTTTTTAAAGCTTCCGGAGCTTAATAGAAACTCCGTAATTGAAGTTGGCATGAGCGCGACAATTGTCAAAGTTACAGGGGAAAATGCTCCTTTTATCTGCTTGATAGAGTTTCACGCAGAAAAACATTCTCAACAGCAGATTGCCTATTATATTAACCAGCGCCAGGTCGAGATAATCAAGGAACTTAAGGATATAAATACCTGAGGATTTTTTTTATTTTGTGCCTGTGTTTTGAGCACAATTGGTTTACGTGTGACTTTTTATTAGGCGTGCACGGACGTGGTAAGTGCTGCCGAGACGATGGCATGCTTTCTAACTATTCAAATATGCGGCATAATGATTTAGTTGAATATATTGGCAAGGAGCTTGCTTTTGGTGTCTATAAATAGATGCGATAGCATAAGCTTCGAGAACCAGTTTCCTTGCTTTCATAAAATCTCAAGTAACGGGAGGAGAACATCGTGAAAAAAGTTGAAGCGATCATAAAGCCGTTCAAGCTGGATGAAGTTAAGGAGTCACTTAACGAAATAGGCATTCAGGGAATAACTATAAGCGAAGTAAAAGGTTTCGGGCGTCAGAAAGGCCATACGGAGCTGTACAGAGGGGCAGAGTATGTCGTTGACTTCATCCCTAAAATCAAGATAGAGATCATCGTTGCGGATTCAATTCTTCCTCAGGTTGTTGAAGCGATCGAAAAATCCGCTAAAACCGGTCGAATCGGCGATGGTAAAATATTTGTTACCAATGTAGAAGAGGTGATTCGTATCAGAACTGGTGAAACCGGAGAAGATGCACTGTAACAAAAACAAATCTCGAAAGGAGTAACAGATGACCCCAAAGCAAGTACTTGAATTTGCCGAAAAAAACGGCGCAAAAATGGTCGATTACAAATTTATGGATTTTATTGGAACCTGGCAACATGTGTCAGTACCAATGTCTGAGTTTAGCGAGGACACTTTTGAAGAAGGTCAAGGGTTTGACGGTTCTTCAATTCGTGGCTGGCAGCCAATTCACGCGTCAGACATGATCCTGCTTCCCGATCCGACCACCGCCAAAATGGATCCTTTTATTAAAGTGCCGACGATGTCGATCATCTGCGATATTTTCGATCCAATCACCAAAGAAGATTACACCCGTGATCCTCGTAACATTGCCAAAAAAGCTGAAATGTACCTGAAATCAACCGGCATTGGCGATACCGCATTCTTTGGCCCGGAAGCAGAATTCTTCATTTTTGACGATGTCCGTTTTTCTTCGACAGCCAATCAGTCCTTTTTTGCTGTTGACTCCTCCGAAGGCGCATGGAATAGCGGTCGCGAAGAGTTCCCCAATCTTGGCTACAAACCGCGCCACAAAGAAGGTTACTTCCCCTGCTCACCTGTAGATTCCCAGAATGATCTGCGTAACGAAATGGTTGAAGTGCTGCAGAGTGTCGGGATTCGCGTAGAGTGCCAGCATCATGAGGTTGCCACTGGTGGACAGGCTGAAATTGATATGCGTTTTTCCTCTCTGGTTGATATGGCTGACCAGTTGCAGTGGTTCAAATACATTATCAAGAACGTTGCCTACCGCAACGGCAAAACAGCAACCTTTATGCCGAAGCCGCTTTACGGCGACAACGGTTCGGGGATGCACTGTCACCAGTCAATCTGGAAAGATGGTCAGAACCTTTTTGCCGGTGACAAATACGGCGGTCTTTCCCAGATGGCGCTCTGGTACATTGGCGGGATCATCAAGCATGCCAAGGCGCTCTGTGCGATCACCAACCCTACCACCAACTCGTACAAACGACTGGTGCCAGGTTTCGAGGCCCCAGTGAATATGGCCTATTCAAGTCGTAACCGCTCTGCTTCACTCCGTATTCCGATGATGTCAACCAACCCTAAGGCCAAGCGCGTTGAATATCGTACTCCGGATCCTTCATGCAACGGTTATCTGGCATTTGCCGCCATGTTGATGGCCGGCCTTGACGGAATCGAAAACAAAATTGATCCGGGGCAGCCTCTGGACAAGGATATCTACGGTCTTTCGCCAGAAGAGCTTAAAGATATTCCATCCGCACCGGGTACTCTTGAGGACGCTCTCAAATGCCTCAAGGATGACCATGAGTTCCTACTGAAGGGTGATGTCTTTACCCCTGATGTAATCGAGAAGTGGATCGAGTACAAAACCGAAGCTGAAGTCAACCCGGTCCGTATGCGTCCGGTTCCGCTTGAGTTTGAATTGTACTACGACATTTAAATCTAAACTGGCGTTTCAAGCAGTTATGAAAGGCGGGAGAAATCCCGCCTTTCTTTGTAACAAACCTTGAATAATTGTGGATTACCCACTTTCTCTTCCTCTGCTTCCCCGCAAAAACATTAGCCGCTTCCGCTTCCATTTACAATTACATCATGTACAACGGTACGTAGATCTCGCTCAATGGCGATCAATATTTTGGGATTCTTACTTTCAACTAATTCGGTGCTAAACCTTATAGCTGGAGTTAAGCTGCTTGATAAATATGGGTTTCTCTTTCAGGTGGAATGGTCGGCCATGCTTACAAGTTAGTTACTTGATGGAACGCATGTTTTGCAATTGTAAAAGAGCAAAATCATGCTTTGATTACAGGATGAAAGCAAAAAAATAGGAGCCCCCGTCAGGAGGCTCCTATTCTAGGCTAGCAAGTAAAGAATTTGGGATTACAGAATGAAAAGCATTTCCCCATAGGTCGGCAGCGGCCAGTATTTGGCTGCAATGATTTTTTCCAGCGCATCACCATCGGCACGCAGTTCAAGCATTTTCGTAAACACCTTTTCCCTGAACGCAACGGCCTGTTTTTCAAGATCGGCAATGTTCAGTGCGCTTTCAAGGGCTTTCTCCAGTGCTTTGACATTGCTGTTCATAGAGGCAAGTTTGTTGGTGAGTTCTTCCAGCAGCTCCTTCTGGGTCGAGACGTTCAGCTTTCCAGATACTGCCGCAACGGCAATGATAGATGATGCTACCGTTGTTGCAAATTCTATGGCTGTAGGAATTATGCTGTGGTTGGCCATGTCGATCATGGTCAGGGCTTCAATATTCAGGGCCTTCACATATTGTTCGACCATAATTTCATAACGGGAATGAATTTCTTTTTCGGTGAAGACCTTGTGTGCAACAAACAATGCAACAGCTTCTTTTGTTACCAGTTCCTTCAGTGCCAGAGGAGTGTTGGGAATATTCAGCAGGCCGCGTTTCTTGGCTTCCTTGACCCATTCGTCGGAGTAGTTGTTGCCGTTAAACACAACGCGCTTATGTTTCTTGGCGGTTTCCTGAAGTAGCTTCTCAAGGTCGGCTGAAAAGCTTTTCGATTTTTCAAGTTTGTCGGCAAATCCCTTCAGCGCATCGGCAATGATTGTATTGATGATAATGTTGGGGCCTGAGATGGAGAAGGATGAACCGAGCATCCTGAATTCAAACTTGTTGCCGGTAAAGGCGAACGGTGAGGTTCTGTTTCTGTCGGTGGCGTCCTTGATCAGTGCGGGAAGTGTGGTTACACCGATCTTCATATCAGCGTGTGCTGAGGATGATTTTGCTTTGCCAGCCACGATCTGGTCGAGGATATCGGCAAGCTGGTCGCCAAGGAAAACCGAAATGATTGCCGGGGGTGCCTCATTGGCGCCCAGACGGTGGTCATTGCCGGCGTTGGCGCAAGAGCAGCGCAGGAGCCCGGCATACGTATCTACAGCTTTGATGGTTGCCATCAGGAAGGTAAGGAACTGGGCGTTTTCATGTGGGGTATTACCGGGCTCAAGCAGGTTCTGTCCGTCATTTGAGCTCATGGACCAGTTGTTGTGCTTGCCGGAACCGTTTACGCCGGCAAATGGTTTTTCGTGCATCAGGCAGACCATATCATGTCTGATGGCGACCCGCTTCAGAACATCCATAACCATCTGATTGTGGTCAGTGGCAATGTTTGTGTTCTCAAAAATCGGGGCTAGTTCAAACTGTCCGGGTGCAACTTCATTGTGCTGGGTCTTTGCGGTAACGCCCAGTTTCCAAAGCTCTTCATTTACTTCTTTCATGTAAGACAGCACTCTTTCCTTGATAGTGCCGAAATAGTGATCCTCTAGCTCCTGACCTTTTGAGGGCATGGCCCCGAAGAGTGTTCTGCCGGCCATCATCAGGTCGGGTCTTTTCAGGAAAAAAGACTTGTCCACAAGGAAGTATTCCTGCTCAGCGCCGACAGTTGATGTAACCCTGCTGGCAGTTGTATTGCCGAACAATTTAAGAACACGCAATGCCTGTGTGGAAAGCGCTTGCATGGAGCGGAGCAGAGGGGTTTTTTTGTCCAGGGCCTCACCGGTGTACGAACAGAAGGCGGAAGGAATGCAGAGGGTTATGACATCTGCTTCTTCTCTAAGGAATGCAGGAGAGGTGCAATCCCAGGCTGTATAGCCTCTGGCTTCAAAGGTTGCTCTCAGGCCGCCGCTGGGGAAAGACGAAGCATCCGGCTCGCCTTTGACCAGCTCTTTTCCGGAAAACTCCAGCAGAGCACCATTTTCTGTCGGTGTAAGGAATGAGTCATGTTTTTCTGCAGTAATCCCGGTCATCGGCTGGAACCAATGAGTAAAATGTGTTGCACCTCTTTCAACAGCCCACTCTTTCATTGCTGTCGCTACAACATCTGCGATTGTAGGATCCAGTGGCAGACCTTCGTCTATGGTCTTTTTCAGGTTTTTGAAAACACCTTTCGGCAGCCTTTCTCTCATAACCGTCTGGTTAAACACGTTTTTGCCAAAAATTTCCATCGTACAGCCTCCTTTTTATACAGCGGTGTGTAAAAAATAAGCAAATGGCTTATTCAATATTGTCGTTGTTTTAATAGTTTAGGGAATTATTGCGTTGGAATTCTAATTTAGAGCAAGATGAGTGCCAAATCTTTTGTGGTTGGGCCGGTCGCCATTTCGACCAATCTAACTGAAACTGTTACCACGACATCGCATACCTTACCGCTACGCCTTACGCAATGCATCCCCCAGTACATTAGCAGCTATTAGGTTCAGAGTTTAAATGCCGTAATTACAAGAGGTTGAAAGTGTGTGAAAGGTGGGAGAAATCCCGCCTGTCCGAGTTTTGGTGGCTGTCCTTGCAATTGACTTTACCCGCCTACTCTGCTAGAAACGATGCAGATTTATTCAGTTCAAAGGATTTATTAATGGAAAGTTTTTTCCTCAAGCTTTCAGTAATGCTTGTACCAGGTATGCTGGCAATTGTTTGTCACGAAGTTTCCCATGGTTATGTTGCCTGGCGTTTCGGTGATCCGACGGCCAAAATGATGGGTCGTCTTACACTTAACCCTATTAAACATATTGATATCATTGGAACTCTCATGATATTTTTTATCGGAATCGGGTGGGCCAAACCGGTGCCGGTGGTTTTTGAAAATCTGCGTAATCCCAAACGAGATATGATCTGGGTGGCGGCCGCCGGGCCGATTACCAACATCTTGCTGGCGACAGTTTCAGCATTTCTACTGCGTGGTCTTGTGGCTATTGGTAACCCGGCCGCTTCCGCTTCTCCGCTTGCCATGTTGGTGGAACCGGTGGTTCTGATGTTGGCTTTTTCTGTCTATATCAACCTCCTTCTGGCAATCTTCAATATGATACCGGTGCCGCCTCTGGATGGTGGCAGGGTATTGGTTGGGCTGCTTCCGTACAGGCAGGCAGCTGCCTGGTCTCGCATTGAGCCATACGGAATGATGATTATTATCGCGCTGGTCTTTTTCACCAACATGTTTTCGTACATTATTTCTCCGGTTCTCAAAATCGGCGTTCAGCTTCTGGCTGGTCCTCAAAGTGGTCTTGTCCTTAGCGTTACCAGGCTGATGATGCACTAAATATTACATCTTGAGGTTTACTGATGAACGATCCCAGAATTAGGCAGTTTGCAGAGATACTGGTTGATTACTCAACCAGGGTTAAAAAAGGCGATGTTGTGCTCATAAATGCCGCCGGCCTTGAGGCAATGCCGCTGGTTAAGGAACTGTATGCACTCTGCCTCGTGCGCGGCGCTAAATACGTCGAATACAATTTCTCAGTGTCGGAGATAGATCGCTATTTCTTTAATAGCGCCAATAAACAACAGCTTGATTACTTCCCGCAACATAAACTGGATTTCTATAAAACGGTTACAGTCTATATCGGTATTTCAGCCGGCAATAATTCCATGGTTATGGCTAACGCCCGTCAGGAAGCTGTGGTCGCGTATTCCAAGCTTATCAGGCCTCTGATCGACCAGCGTGTCAAGCATACCCGCTGGTGCGTGACCCGCTATCCAACCCATGCCGCAGCCCAGGAAGCCCGTATGAGTCTGGACGAATACGAGGATTACCTTTTCTCGGCTTGCTGCATTGACTGGAAAGCTGAGTCAAAGAAGCAGGAAAAACTAAAAAAATTAATCGATCGCACGAAAAAGGTGCGTATCCTGGCTCCTGATACTGATCTCCGATTCAGTATTGATGGCCTGCCCGGTATTAAATGCGATGGCCGCCTCAATATGCCTGACGGTGAAGTGTTCACCGCCCCGGTTAAAAAATCTGTTCAGGGGCATATCAGCTATAACTGCCCCAGTATTTATCAAGGCAAAGAATATAACGGTGTCCGGTTCGAGTTCGTTGACGGTAAAATTGTCAAGGCAACTGCGGATGGGGGTATGAGTAAATCCCTTAACAAAATTCTGGATGCCGATGAAGGAGCCCGTTATATCGGTGAATTTGCGATTGGAGTCAACCCTGGAATCCGCCAGCCGATGCGTAATATCCTGTTTGATGAAAAGATATTCGGCTCAATTCACTTTACTCCCGGACAGGCATATGATGAGTGTGATAATGGCAACCGTTCCTCTGTTCACTGGGATCTGGTGAGGATTCTTGCCGATGGTGAGATCTTCTTCGACGACGTTTTGATACAGAAACATGGCCGGTTTGTTCACAAAGAGTTGCTGGAGCTTAATCCAGCCTAAGGAAGAGTATTGACTACTATGATACAAAGTACAGAAATAGAATTTGAGCAGGATGATTTTGAGTTTGATTCAATAGACGAAGAACTACTGGTTGATGAGCGCTGTCAGCAGGTTCTGAAACAATTTTATCTTTTTCTCCAGCAGCAGGGTATGGCTGCTGAGCAGGCTTCTGAGCTCGCCTTTAGCGCCGATCTCTATTTGCGGGATTATCTGATTGACTTTGGTCGGCAGAATATTGTGCGTCCGCAGCACGGAATCGTGACCAAATTTGCAGGTTCCTGGTTTATCACCCATACACTTGATCCTGAGTTTGTCATGTTGGAGCGGCATTTAACGGCTATAACCGAGTTGTACCGTTTTATGAATCGCCAACATCTGATTTCTGTCGAAGAGCTTGCTTTCCTTTTAAAAGAGGCCGGGGATTGTGATTATTATCGGCAGCGGATCGATTCTTTTTTGAATATTTCCGGCCAGGGGTATGCTGATTGGGATGCCGGGTGTCCGGCAGTATTGTGACTACTGTTGCGGAGTAACTGAAATGACGTGCAAAAAATCAAAACAGATGATTATTACTGTTCATGATCAGAAACATCTTAGAAGTGATTGGTATTTTGATTTTGACAGTCGGCTTTTTCAGGATTATCTGACAGAGTTAAAGGCCGAGATGAAGCGGCTGGGTGTGATTTTGGCTGTTGTGCGTAATCAGGACGTGGTCATTTCGATCAACAGTTATGCCGACCTGTTGAATGTAGTGAAAATATCATCTCCCCAGGACGGGCATAGCAACCAGTGTGTCGGGCATATCATAGGGAAAAGTAATCAGTTGAATATTATGGAAGATATCGGCACGGCTGTCAGGCGCGTGGCATTTGCACCTGAAACGGTTGCACCTTCCAGCGAGTTCAGAAAAGTCTGCCATAATTGCGGCTGTGGATGTTAGGGATAGGTTCGATTTACCGTCATTGTTGTCCACTCAAAGTGTGTTAAGGAGATCTGTCATGTCATCAGCATCTATTCCGGATACCGTACGAAGGTTGCTTGCTTCGCAGCCGATTGATCTGCCGATCTTTCATCCGGTCGCGTTAAAGCTGCAGAGGATGCTTTCAAACTATGATTTTACGGTTGAAGAGGTGTCTCAAGTTGCAAACGAGGATATGTCGCTGGCCAGCCAGATGCTTAAAATTGCCAACTCTCCTATGTATATGGGTCGCTCCAAGGTTGCTACCATCAAAGAAGCGGTTATCCGGCTTGGGGCACAGCAGGTTGTTAACCTGGTGATTGCGGCTTCGCAGGCTTCAGTTCATTCCTCAAACAATCCGGCGCTTGATCACTATATGAAAGAAATGTGGCTGCATAGCCACAGCTGTGCTCTCGGAGCCCGCTGGTTAGCCCATTCCTGCGGTATGCGCGGAGTTGCCGATGAAACCTATCTGGCAGCACTTCTGCACGATGTCGGCAAGCTCTATCTTCTGAAATCAATTGAGAAACTGGTGGCAGCAGGGGGGATTAATTCGCTTTTTGATGACGAGCTGATCCAGGAAATCTTTGAAGTGATGCATGTGGAGCAGGGATATCGCATGATGCAGCATTGGAATTTTCCGGCAATGTACTGTGATGTTATCCGTGATCACCACGCTGAGAAATGGGACCATGTCAACAAGATGCTGGCAATCGTCCGGTTTGCCAACCTGGCCTGTCACAGAATCGGACTTGGCCTGAAACATGAGCCTGACCTTGTTCTGATTAACACGCTGGAAGCAGAGGTCCTAGATATAACCGAAGCCCAGATTGTCCAGCTTGAGGCGATGTTGGAGGATTCCAGGGAAGCTGCTCTGGAAGAGTGACCTGACTTTGTGAACAATATGCGTTTCTATTCGATAGGGGCTGGCTCGCACAAATTTTCGGCGCAGTTGGCTTCGCCGCCGCAGGTGAAACAATAGAATTTCGGGTCACTTGTTACGTTTGCTATTTCATCATATAGTCCGTTACTTTTCAACATACAGAGATGCCCATGGTGATCGGCGCCGCAACGGCATTTAGAATTGGCATTCATGGTGATTCCTCCTGATTAAAATGTCATGCAGCTAAGATTTTCGCAACAATACCTGAACATTATAGAAAAGAAAATACCTGAATACTGACTGTTTAATCTGAAAGGATATCAGCATTATGTCATTTACTCCCACTGCTATTCTCGTTACCGGAGGAGCCGGTTTTATCGGATCCAATTTCATTCACTCATTCATCGGCAATAATCCGGGGTGTACGGTCACCAATCTGGATTGTCTTACCTATGCCGGAAATCTGAAAAACCTGACCGCTCTCGAAGGGAATCCGGCTTACCGATTTATTAAAGGGGATATTGGCGACGCAGCCTTGGTGGCCCGGATTCTTGCCGATCAGCGAATTGATGCTGTTGTGCATTTTGCCGCTGAGTCACATGTTGACCGTTCCATCACCGGGCCGGAAATTTTTGTCCGTACGAACGTTCTCGGTACACAGATTTTGCTCGAAGAATGCCGCAAACATTGGCAGTCAGGCGCTGTTGCCGACTTCCGTTACCTTCAGATATCAACTGATGAAGTCTACGGCAGTCTGGGTGATACAGGCTACTTTACCGAAGAAACGCCGCTTGCTGCCAATTCTCCGTATTCGGCCAGCAAGGCTGGTGCCGACCTGCTGGTGCGCGCTTATCATGAAACATTCGGTATGCCTACTCTTAATACCCGTTGCTCGAATAATTATGGACCCTACCATTTCCCGGAGAAGTTGATACCGCTTCTGATTCACAATATCATCAATAAAAAACCGCTGCCGGTCTATGGAGACGGCCTGAATATCCGCGACTGGCTGCATGTAGGCGATCATGCCGTGGCGATTGAAACCGTTCTGAAAAAAGCTGCTCCCGGCTCTGTCTATAATATCGGCGGCAACAACGAATGGAAAAATATCGATATAGTTAATCTGGTCTGTGACCTGTTGGATGAGCGTCTTGGCCGTGCCGCCGGTGAGAACCGCACACTGATAACTTTTGTCAAGGATCGTCTTGGCCATGATCGACGTTATGCCATTGATGCCGCGCGACTTAAAGACGATCTCGGCTGGAGCCCGGCTTATACCTTCGAGCAAGGCATCGCTGAAACGATTGACTGGTATCTTGCCAATCAGAAATGGGTGGCAGAAGTTACTTCCGGCGCGTATCGGGAATATTATCAGAGTCAGTATGGCGGAGGTGTCGCTTGATCCTGGTCGTAGGAGCAAACGGTATGCTGGGGCGAGATCTCATCGCGCTTCTGGGCGACAGGGGGCACGGCGTTGACATTGCCGATATCGACATCACGTCACCCGAGTCGGTGATGAAAGTCATCGGTGACTTAAAGCCGGAGGTGGTCATTAACTGTGCCGCCTATACCGATGTTGATGGTTGCGAAAGCAATATCGAAACTGCAATGGCGGTCAATGGTGAAGGGGTGGGGTATCTGGCGATGGCCTGCCGGGACTGCGGTGCCCTGTTGGTGCAAGTCAGCACCGACTATGTTTTCGATGGCGGTAAAGGCACGCCGTACGTTGAGGATGATGCTCCATGCCCGCTAAGTGTCTATGGTGAATCAAAGCTGGTCGGGGAAATGAATGCTGCCTTCTGTCCGGATTATTTAATCGTGAGGACGCAGTGGCTGTACGGCCTGCATGGCAAAAACTTTGTCGAGACCATGCTCCGTCTTGGGTCTGAAAAGGATGAACTTTCCGTTGTCGATGATCAGATCGGTTCGCCGACCTGGACTGTGGATCTTGCTCAGGCAATTATCGCTCTGGTTGAAAGCGGTTGCAGAGGGATTTATCACGCAGCCAATTCAGATTACTGCTCGTGGAACGGCTTTGCCAAGGCGATCTTTGAAGAGGCTGGTCTAAGTGTTACAGTCAAGCCTATGACAACTACAGAGTTGAACCGGCCGGCAAAGCGCCCGCTCTATTCAACCCTGGACTGCAGTAAACTGGCAGGCGACACCGGCTTCCAGCCGCAAACATGGCGAAATGCACTACAAGCATATCTGAAGCTTCGTGCTCCTAATACATTCTGAGAGGATTGACAATGGAACGTGGTGAACGCCCGTGGGGAACTTATACCGTTCTCGATGAGAACACGAATTATAAAATCAAACGTATTGAAGTCCTGCCCGGCCAGCGCCTGTCGTTGCAGAAACATCACCATCGCAGTGAACACTGGATCGTGGTATCCGGCACAGCCCTTGTTTCCTGCGGAGACAACCAGCAGGTTGTTAACGTCAACGAATCAACTTTTATTCCAATCGGCCAGAATCATCGCCTGGAAAATCCGGGCAAGATACCGCTTGTTATTATTGAGGTTCAGAGCGGGGAATATCTTGGAGAAGATGATATAGTCCGTTTTAACGATGATTATAATCGCTGTGAAAGCCCGAGCCCTGATAAACAGGTTAATGAAGTTGTGTCTTGCCAGAAAAATGCAGAAAATAACATTTAACGTACTAATGTCTAATAATGCCGTCTTCATAAGTAAATCATTTCTGACCATTTTATGTGCCTGTCTAATGTTCATCAGTGGTGGGTGTGCAGCATCATCGGCTACGATTATTGAAAAGGAAGTAGTTACAAATCCTAAGCCCATGTACAGTTACACGTCACTCGTAATTCAGGATTTCGAGCTCAAGCGGGAGTTGTATTCCGATGCTCCTGATGTCGTCGGAATGAGCCAGCGTGAACTCCGCTATACGAAGCTCCCCGGGGAGTTGTCCGGGTATATCGAACGCTATGTCAAATCTCATCGAATCTATAAACAAATATCCCGTGACGGGAAACCGGATGTTTCGACACTGGTGCTGACCGGTAAATTTATCCGTCTTGGACGTTTTAAGATAACGGTTGTGGCCAGCTTGCTCGATGGTGCGAGCGGTCAAGAAGTGGCTTCCTTCCGCCAGACGCTGTGGGATGTTCTGGACACTACCGACTCATTCGGTGATCTCGGGCGCGAGATAGCTGATTTCATTTATCGAATTCAGTACAAATAACAGGAGGGCGTCTATGTACATTGTTATTCTGGCTGGAGGGTCAGGAACCAGATTCTGGCCGCTTTCGCGCGCTGCCCGCCCCAAGCAGCTGATTTCGATCACTGGTGATCGCAGCATGTTGCAGAGAACCGTGGAGCGGGTACTGCCGCTCAATCCGAAGCGGATCCTGATAATAACCAACCACCTCCAGGCAGACGAAACCGGGCGCCAGATGCAGCTTTATGACTCGGTCCCGATTTACGTCATTGCCGAACCCTCAGCTTGCAATACCGCTCCGGCAATAGGTTTGGCCGCAGCACTTGTTTCTTCCATTGACCCCTCGGGGATTATGGCCGTCCTGCCAGCGGATCATTTTATAAAAAATGAAAAAATGCTGCGTGACACGCTGGTTTTTGCGGGAGACGCTGCGCGCAACGGCGTCCTGGTTACCCTTGGCATTTTACCGTCACGCCCCGAAACCGGTTACGGGTATATTGAAGCTGGTGTCGATTCAATTAATGAGGGGATCTCCCAGGGGCCGTTCCAGGTACAGCGTTTTGTTGAAAAACCGCCGCTGGCAGAAGCTGTACGTTATCTGGAGGAGGGCAACTATTTTTGGAACAGCGGAATGTTTGTCTGGCGGGCCGACACAATCCTTGAGGAGATGGGGAAATATATGCCAGCTCTTCACGAAAAGCTGGTGCCTCTGCTCCCAAGCGGTACTCTGTGCGATCAGACCCTTCTGAAGGAGAAGATTGCGACTCTTTATCAGGATATCGAGAGCGTTTCGATTGATTACGGGGTTATGGAAAAATCTTCCATAGTTCAGATGGTGCCGGTCGAGATGGGGTGGAGTGATGTCGGGAGCTGGAGTGCTCTGCCGGAGGTGATTGAGCCTGATGCTGACGGGACGGTTTGCATTAATGTCGCCGGGCATATTGCTGTCGATTCGTCAGACTGTCTGATTTATGCCGACAACAGGATGGTTGCAACGGTGGGCGTTCACAACATCGTCATCGTATCTACTCCGGACGCTATTCTGGTCTGTGACCGCGAACGCTGCCAGGATGTTAAAAAAGTTGTTGAACTGCTGGGAACCGCCGGTTTGACCGACTATCTGTAATAGTAACCTCTCTAAACCCACCCCCTGCCTCCCACATCCAAGCTTGTGGATACCCGTGCAGAACAGGAGCTGCTTGAGGATATTCTGGAAGAGCGCAAGCCGCCAATCCCCCAAGAAGCTACCGATCTTCACTATTTGCTTTTTAGTCCCTTCCGCTACGAAACCCGCCATCCTTCCGGCACACGCTTTCGGGCAGTTCAAGATCCCGGACTGTTCTACGCAGCTGAAACCGTCCGGATAGCCGCCGCCGAAGTCGGCTATTGGCGATGGCGCTTTCTTCAGGATACCACCGGGCTGGAACGCCTTCAGCCTTGCTCCTTCACCGCCTTCAGGGTGCCGATCACAACAAGCTGCGTAGACTTACGTAAACCGCCATTCGACATCAATGCTTCTCAATGGCACAATCCATTAGATTATTCCGCAACACAAGCGTTCGGGCGAATAGCACGAGACATCGGCTTGGGCGCAATTATGTATCAGTCCGTGCGTGACCCGGAACTGCACTTTTGTGTGGCCGTATTGACCCCGCTGGCTTTTGCGGCAAAAAAGCCTGACGGTGCGACACAAACATGGGTGCTGACCATATCAACCAAAGAGGTGATCTGGATGCGTCAGGATGATGAATCGTTTTCATTTCGGACAGCTCGGTGGGAGTAGAAAACGGTTATGCGGGCGTTGCGGGGGTAGATTGGAATACTCCTACCGCCGGAACACGTTGACAGGAGGGTAGCGCCGGAGTAATGTGAAGTACTTTTTATGTTATGGATTTAGGGATTGGATTTATGGAACAAACAGACAACTAATAAAAGCCGCTGAATCGTGACTGATTCCGGCTTAAGCGGTTTTTTTATTTTTACTGCGGGAGGACGTTTTTTTGTTTTTGCTAAACTCAATAGAAAAATAGATAACAGCGTCCCGCCAGACTTATCCAGCGGTTTGCAGCAAAACTCAACCCGAAACGTCTCGTGCCAGTACATACTGAAAAAGCAGCAGACTACGCAAACTTCTTCGAGAACGTATTCCTCCTGCAAGATGGCGAAGCGTTACAAGTCTAACAAAGAGTGAGTGTCCAACAAGGCTTACGACCTGCCCGAAAACCCGGCAGGTCAAAGCCATGCCCGTTATACCAATAAAAATGAAACATAAATTACATCCGGCTGGATTACTCGCTACAGCGCAACAATGCAGGTTGATAGCTGTCGGAATCATCTTAACTGAAATATGAATGTTTTTTTTTGGACACATTGTCAACCTTGATATAATATGCCGGTTGACCACTGGGGCTGACATGAACAGAACAATACAAAATGAACTTGAAGATATCAGAAGCCGGGGACTGCTGCGAAGTACCAGGCTGGTTAGCAGCAGGCAGGCAGCGCGTGTTACGTGCAACGATCATGACGTGCTGCTGCTCTGTTCCAATAATTATCTTGGGTTGGCCGATCACCCCGCCCTGGCGGCAGCTTCAATTGAGGCAATCGAGCAGTACGGGACCTCAAGCGGCGCCTCCCGGCTGGTATCCGGAACCATGGAGCTGCACGAACGGCTTGAAGCTGCTGTCGCCACATTTAAGAAGTGTGAAGCTGCGCTGGTCTTCAACAGCGGTCATGCGGCAAATACCGGCATAATCCCTGCTCTGGTCGGTCGGGGTGATGTAGTGTTTTCTGACCGGCTCAATCATGCCAGTATTGTTGATGGTATCCTGCTCTCAGGGGCACGTCTGGTGCGCTACCCCCATAACGACCACCAGAGCCTGGCGTTGCTCATGGAAAAACATGCCAAGGGGCGTAGCCTGATTGTCAGCGATGGTGTTTTCAGCATGGATGGTGATATCGCGCCGCTGGCTGAACTGGTGCAGCTCAAACGCAGACATGGGGCGCTGCTTATGGTCGATGATGCACATGGCTGCGGTGTCCTGGGGAGACAGGGGAGGGGAAGTGCTGAACTGCAGGGGCTCGGGAATGATGTCGATATCCAGATGGGCACGTTTGGCAAGGCTCTGGGGAGTTTTGGGGCCTATGCCGCTGTGACGGCGGAACTGCGCGAGCTGCTGATAAATCGCGCCCGCAGCTTCATCTTTTCGACCTCATTGCCCCCGTCGGTATTGGCGGCTTCACTGGCGGCGGTAGAACTGGTGCAGACCTCGGAAGGGGACGGGTTGAGGGAACAGCTTAGGGCCAACAGCACGTTCTTCAGGAATAGCCTCGTAGATGCCGGCTTCAAGATACCAGCCGGCTCGACTCAGATTGTGCCTATCGTCATTGGCTCTGCAGTTACAACCATGGAGTTTTCAGATGCGCTGCTGGCGGAAGGGCTTTTTGCCCAGGGAATTCGTCCGCCGACGGTGCCGGTCGGCACCAGTCGCCTCCGGTTTACCTTGATGGCCACTCATACACTGGCTGATCTGGCTGGAGCGGTCGAACGTATCTGCCATGTCGGCAGAAGTCTTGGGGTCGTCTGATGCCCTGGTATGAGAACCGCAGAGGTGAGCCGTTATGGTATGAAGACCAGGGGGCAGGGTGTCCGGTCGTACTGCTGCATGGCTGGTGCATGTCCTCGGCGGTCTGGAAGTATCAGTTTGACGGCCTCATGGGTTCAAATCCAGATTCAATGCGATTCTTGGCGCCTGATCTTAGAGGTCACGGCCGCTCGCGGGAAATATCTGGACCATTGAATTTTGACAGTTTTTCTGAAGATTTGATCGATCTTTTTGATAGTCTGAAACTTTCGAAGGCTTTCCTGGTCGGTTGGTCGATGGGGGGGCAAGTTGCATTGCGTTCATTTGCAGAGTTGTCAGTAAGGCTTACCGGCCTGATGCTGGTTTCTGCAACTCCCAGCTTTACAGCTACAGAGGATTTCCCTTACGGCCTTGCAGCTAATGAAGCGAGTGGTATGCGTCTCAAGGTGCAGCGCAATATGCAGCGCGCAAGAGATGGATTTTATACCCGAATGTTTGCAGAAAAAGAGTTGGAAGGCCACCCTGCTGCACCAGAGATCAGGTCTATGCTCTCGTCAATACCGCTGCCGGATGCCGCTGCAGCGCTTGACTCCCTTGATGCCCTTGCCGGGACAGACATGCGCAAACTGTTGGCCGCAATTAGCGTTCCGACTTTAATTGTTAATGGAACAGATGATCGGATATGTCTGCCTGGGGCGTCGAGTTATCTTAAAGAACATATTCCTGGCGCAGAACAGACAATTTATCCGCACTGCGGACATGCGCCCTTTCTGACGCACAGTCATCAATTCAATGCCGAAATGTTACGATTTACAAGGAGCATCAGTGGACAAATTGCCTGATACCGGCAAGATTGCCGCTGCATTTCATCGAAAAGCTGCCGATTATGATCAGCACGTTCTCGTTCAGAAGCGGGTTGTGGAGCAGTTGGCCAATTCAATCGAGCTTCATCTGAACCGGGAGCCGGAGCAAATACTTGATGTCGGAACCGGAACCGGAGCACTGCTGGAAAGGCTGCATTCGCGGTATCAGGAGGCCGGACTTACTGGCGTTGATATCGCATTAAACATGTGTCTGCGCACACAGCAAAAGCTGGGTGCTATCTGTCAGGCCGTTAACGCTGGTGTCGAATATCTTCCGTTCAGAACCGGGGCATTTGATCTAACCATGTCGGCGTCTGCATTGCAGTGGGTAGGCAATTTATCTGCTGCTTTGCATGAATTGAGCAGAGTTACACGACCTGGAGGAGATGTTAGTCTGGCATTTTTTTGTGATGGAACACTGGCTGAGCTTCAGGGCTGTTTTAGGGATGCGGCCGGTCGGTGCAGCCGCGACAGCAGCCAAAAAATGTCCCGCCTGCATAATTTCTGGACTGTTGACGATGTAAAGTCAATTGTGAACAGCATGGATTTTGAAAGGGCGGTTGTTACGGTTGATACGGAAGTAGACTGGTACGACAATCTTAATTCTCTGCTGCGATCGATAAAAAACATCGGTGCTGGTACCGTATCGGGTGGATCTGGAAGCGGCTTGGGATGGCGGGGGATATTACAGGAAGCTTCACGGCTTTACATGGAACGGTATGGGCATAATAGCAGGATTCCGGCTACATATAAGGTCGTCTACCTGATCGCTCGTACCAAATTATAACGAACTTATAATTCTTTTCGCGAATTCATTAATGACGCTGTAGTGTACTTCCACTCCTTCACGCTTGCCATCAATTATTCCCTTGTTCTTAAGCAGTGCCAGATGTTGCGACACAGTTGCCTGAGGCAGTCCGAGGCATTCCCAGATATGCTTTACGTTGCACTCATGTGTACAAAGACCAGCAACGATTTTCAAGCGGATCGGATGACCAAGCACCTTTAAAACATCTGCTTCTGCAGTAAATTTCTTATCTTTATCAAAGGCCATGGCTTAGGCTCCTGTAATATTTTTGATTATCATATATATGGAATTTACGCTAGTCAATCTAAAACTGTGTTTTGAGCAGATGTATCTCTATCAGCCATAGAGGCTGTCGCTCAGATGGCAGGCTGCAGTATGTCCGGTTGCATGTTCCACCAACTTCGGAACCTCGTGACGACAGATGTCAACCGCATGTCGACAGCGTGGATGAAATCGGCACCCTGGCGGGATTGATAAAGCTGAAGGAAGGTCATCCCGCAATAATTCGTCTTTGGAAGCGGATAATGAGTGAAAGCCGGGGATTGCAGCGATGAGTGCCTCGGTATACGGGTGTCGACAGCGTTGAAATAGTTCCGAAGCGGGTCCGCACTCAACAATAATTCCAAGATACATGATGATTACACGGTCGCATATATGACGTAATATCAGCAAATTGTGTGAGACAATCATCATGGACAACTTGAAGTCGATCTTCATTTGCAGCAGGATATTGATGATCTGGGCTTGTATCGAAATATCAAGAGATGAAACAGGCTCATCTGCGATCAGAATTTCTGGTGAAGCAGCCAGGGCCCTCGCAATACCGATGCGCTGGCGCTGTCCTCCCGAAAACTCGTCTGGAAAGCGATTGGCAGTGTCGCCGGGCAGTCCGACTGCCGCCATGATCCGTTCAAGCTCTACGCGTTGCAGCGGAACCGATACACCGGCAATCTTGAGCGGCTCTTTGATGCTGTCGCCAACTCGCATACGGGGGTTTAAAGATGAAAAGGGATCCTGAAAGATCATTTGTGTTTTACGACGAAAATTGATCCGATCTTTCTGCTCCAGCTGTGACAGCAGCGTACCCTTGTAAAAAACATTACCCCCGTTTTGCGTTAGAAGCCCGGCCATGATTTTCGCCAGGGTTGATTTGCCGCAACCGGACTCTCCGGCAATTCCGAGCGTTTCACCGGCTGACAAATGCAGAGACACCTGATCAAGTGCGGTCAGAAAACGGGTTGAATGTCTCTGTGAAGATACTTTGAATTTTTTATGCAGATCGACTGCACTGAGAAGATGGGTATTGCTCATGAACATTTCCAGCAACGCACTAGATGTGACGGAGCAATTTCACGAAGCTGCTGAGGTTCATCGCAGCACCCGGAGGTTTTGATTGGACAGCGCTCCGCGAAACAGCAGCCACCTGCAGAAGCTGCCCGGATATTCAATTGGCCCGCCATTGTAGGCAGGGGCTTGCCAGGTTCGGCGTACTGCGGCAGTGAAGCCAGGAGCGCCTGGGTATACGGATGCCGTGGAGCAGTCAGTAGAGTGCCGGTAGGAGCTGACTCAACAATCTGGCCGGCATACATTACAGCGGTATGGCCGGCACGTTCGGCAACTATTCCCAGATCATGCGTAATAAGCAGCATCGATAACCCGCTGGATTTTATCCTGGCGTCTAGAAGTTCCAGTATTTGCGCCTGAATAGTTACATCCAGGGCAGTTGTCGGCTCATCGGCTATCAGCAAAGAGGGGTGACACGCCAGAGACATGGCAATCATGACTCGCTGTCTCATACCGCCACTCAGCTGGTGCGGATAGTCGCGCATGCGATCACCGGCAGAGGGGATGCCGACGTTTGTCAGCAGCTCGATTCCTTGTTCCAGAGCATCCCGCCTGGACATGTTCATATGCAGAATCAGCGGCTCGCAGAGTTGATCAGCAATTCGCAACACCGGATTCAACGAGGTCATTGGCTCCTGAAAGACCATTGAAATCATTCGTCCCCGAATGTTCTGCAGAGCTTTTTGCGAGAGCAGTAACAAATCCTGTCCCTCAAAAACAATTTCACCTGAACTGATAAATCCTGGCGGCGGTACAAGCCGCATTATCGAGAGAGCCGTCATCGTCTTTCCTGACCCGGACTCACCAACAAGTGCCAGTACGGATCCTTTTGAAAGGGAAAGAGATATTTCCCGGACAGCTTGAAAGATACCTTCTTCTGTAGGAAAGGAAACCTGAAGATTATGTATTGATAGCAGCTCTGTCACTGGAAACTCAATGAGTGGTGAAGGGGGGGCGTCAGGCACGAAAAGATGATTGAGCGTGTGAGGTTACAGGGAGTTTGTCGAAGCGTGATGCGAAAAATTCCCCTTCTTCAAGAATGGATGAAAAGATTTCTACAATGGCAGGATCAAACTGCGTTCCGGAGTTCTCTGATAACTCCGCGATGGCAACATCCAATGTAAGCGCTTTGCGATAGGGGCGATCAGATGTCATGGCATCAAACGCGTCAGCCACACCGATAATGCGTGATTCCAGAAGTTGATCAGTGTGTTTGATGCGGTCCGGATATCCCAAGCCGTCATAGCGCTCATGGTGTTGACCGATACAGGTACGGACATCCTTTAGAAATTCAATTGGCTCAAGAATCTTCATGCCGATTTTGGGGTGTAAGTGCAGTTCGCTGACATCATGTGCTGAAAGCTTGCCCTCTTTGTGCAGCAGGCTCAAATCAATGCCGATTTTTCCGATATCGTGCAGAATGGCAGCCCGTTCGAGTATTTGCAATCGATCACTGGAAAGGTTGAATCGGCGACCGATTTCCACGCTATAGCGAGTGACCCGCTCTGAGTGTCCCTTGGTGTAGCTGTCGCTTGCTTCGATGGCTGTCACCAGAGCCTGAATCGTGTTCAGGTAGGTTTGCTGCTGTTCATCGTAAAGTGTAGCATTTTTTATGGCTATCGCGGCCTGGGCTGCTATAGTTGTAAGCATTTCCAGTTCATATGAGTAAAATTGTGAATTGTCAGTCTTGTTCACGACACTTATGGTGCCAATGATATCATCCATGACCATTAGAGGCGCACATATCAAGGTTTTGCGCTCATAGCCCAATTCACTGAAACGGTCAAACTGTGGTGCTTGATCTATGTCAGCAATCAGTAGTGGTTGGCGGTTATTGATAACCCATGATGAAACGCTGGTATCCTTTATTTTTAATGCTTTTTGCGGTGCAATCAGTTTTCCGTTTCCAATAAGATTTGTTACGTTAAGAGTTTTCAGCTTATCGTCATAAAGAATTATGTAGCCGATTTGAGCATTTAATGTACTCGTTGTGCTGCGCACAATCAGGTTGAATAGCCGATCTATATCCATAGTTGAATTGATTGCCAAACCGATTTTGTAGATAGTTGAAAGTCTGTCAATCGCATGTTCGAGGTTTGAATTTTTATCTTCAAGTTCGGCGGCAAGATCGGCAATGGTGAAGCTTGCCTTTTCTACCTCCTCGATTCTTTCTTCAAGTGAAACATTCAGATTCTCAATTTCTTTTAGTTGCTCTTCAAGCTTCTGGTTCATAAGCTGAGTATCGTGATGATGGACAAGTTTTTCTTCTGCCCGTGCCAGTTCACGTTCATTGAAAACCGTGGTATGCATCAGGTCTTTCAGTTTTGAGGCCATTGAGTTGAAGTGAAGCGAGAGGAGGTTCATTTCATTTGAACTGGGAATTGAACTGCTTACTTCGAAATCTCCGAGTTCAATCTGTTGCATGTTAGCAATTAAAGAACGAACCGGACGGTCAACATAGAGTGTTAGAAAGGCAAAAATGGTCCCAACTATCAGCAAGATCATCACTACAGAAGAAAAAATAGCGTTTTTCTTTTCAATGCTTACATAACTGGTTAAATCGTTAAGTGATATTTCGGTTTCAATGATTGCTATGAATGGCTTGCGCGCATCATGGCAACCATGACAGTCGGGAGTGTTAACGATACGGGTGTATGAGTCAAGGTTGTTTTCACTGTTGGTGAAATAGAAATGATTTTGTTTTGTTTTTGAAATGTGATCTCGTTCTTCTAAGGAAAGCTCATTACCAATATCATTCTTGTTTGCAGAATGAATTATGGTGCCTTCCATATTGATTATTCGCAAGGCTTTTATGTGGTCATGTATTTTTGTGTCGTGCAAAATCTGGTTTAATGAGGTTGTATGACCGTTTTTCATGGAGCTTTGGATGTTTGATGCGACACTCTCGCTCAACACGACAGAACTTTTCTCAACAATACTTTCAATCATTGCTTTCTGGCCGTGGTAATGGTTCCACGATACGAAAGAAATGACCGCAATGACGATGAGCGACACCATGCCGACTATTTTAATTTTTAGAGAATTAAAAATCACGAGTTTCTTTCAGAAAAAATGGAATTGCGTCATTTCCCGCAGTTGACAATGGCGATATAACTAAAACTGTAATGTTATAATGCACTTATCTTTGTTGTCGTTGCATGTGTTGTCATAAGTAAAAAATGGTTGTAGCAATGGATAGTTGATCTCAATGTAATCAAAAAACTTTGTAAGAATCACATGTATATCTCTGCATAATATTAGTAATACTTATTAGTTACGGAACTTGTAATGATTGATATATACAGTATGCGTGCCAAATTGTGCAATAACGATATTCAGGCAACAAATATAAAAATACGGCAATCAAAAAAATTGACACGAAGTAGCAAAATGTGTTTCTATCCTCAGGTTTTGCAGCCAATGTATCGTACGCGCATAATTATCTTTCTGGTGCTGGCAGCGACCGTTTTGTCGTGGTCGGGGATGAACAGGATAAATGCAGCAGTTCTGGATGAAACCATCCGGGTTGCTATTGTCAAATCAGCTTCCAAAGTGACTGTTGATGGTGACGGACTTCTTGTAACTAATGAGACAGGCGAAGCGCTTGTCTTGTCATTTCCGGCCATAGTGAAACCTGTTAAGGAAGGTTTATTGGTTGAGGGAAAACTGTACCGGGTTCTCACTTTTTCTGCTTCCTCTGCAGTGTATGTTAATAATAAACCGTATCGTGGGCTTGCGGAACTGTCGGTGGCGGATAAGGGAATTCTGGTGGTAAACCAGTTGCCTCTTGAAGAATATCTGGTCGGACTGATTAATTGCGAAATATCTTCTGCATGGCCAATTGAGGCGGTAAAAGCTCAGGCTGTTATTGCAAGGACATACGCTTTAAACAGGAAAATGGCCCGCATAAACTCCCCGTATCATCTTGAGTCATCGGTAATCGATCAGGTGTATGAGGGGTGTCTTATTGAAGACAGCCGTTCACGTCGCGCGGTTATTGAGACTGAAGGAGAGGTGCTGACATTCGGCGGCAGCATCATTCAGGCTTTTTATCACTCCAGTTGCGGTGGACGGACCGAGGCTTCCGAGAATGTATGGGGGGCTTCGCTGCCTTATCTGAAAGGTGTTGACTGTCAGTATTGTCTGACTTCTCAGACGGCTACAACCTGGGAATACAAGATTCAATTAAAAGAGATAGAGGAACGGCTGGTATCTTACGGGCATAAAGTGTCAGGTTTATACGATATAAAGCCCGGAGCGATTAATTCGCGTGGCCGTCTGAAACAGGTCGCCTTGCTGACGTCAAAGGGTGCCAGCACGGTCAGCGGGGAACAGTTTCGCAAGGCTGTCGGGTATGGTGTCATAAAGAGCACTCGTTTTACGTTGAAGAACTCAAAAAATGAAATCACCTTCTCTGGAAGCGGCAATGGACACGGTGTCGGTCTATGCCAATGGGGAGCGAAGCAACGCGCTCTTGACGGTTTTGGCTGTGGAGAAATTTTATCTTACTACTATCCCGGCACGGAGTTGAAAAAGCTCTCTGATATTCGTTGAATGTGGATTTAATGCTAGTTAAGGATTTCACTTATAATCTTCCTCAGAATTTAATTGCGCTGCACCCGCCTGAACAACGGGATGGCTCGCGTTTAATGCTGCTCGATCGCTTCTCAGGATCGATCGCTGAAGACATGTTTTATAACCTTCAGGACTATCTTAGGTCTGGCGATCTGCTGGTTATGAACGATACTCGCGTTATTCCGGCACGTTTATTCGGACACAAACCTACCGGCGGCAGGGTCGAAATTTTTCTGCTGAGACGTTTGACCGCCGTAGAAGAAAGATGGGAATGTTTGCTCAGATCCTCGAAGAAGTTTCGGGAAGGGCAGAACATTCTGCTTGAGTCCGGTATGTCCGCTGTTGTACTGTCTCGCAGCAGTTCGGAGAATTGGCTTGTTGAATTCACCGGGAACGAGCTGTTTGACCATTGGCTGGAACGTGAGGGTCACATCCCATTGCCCCCCTATCTGCAGCGTGATGACTGCTCTGGCGACCGTGAGCGGTATCAAACTGTTGTTGCGCGGGAATCGGGTGCTGTTGCTGCACCGACAGCCGGCCTTCACTTTACACGTGAGATGTTGACCCGGTTGGAATTGAACGGTATTGGAACCGCCTTTCTTACGTTACATACCGGATTGGGTACCTTTCAACCGGTGCGCGTTGAGAATGTTGAGGAGCATCAGATACATACGGAACGTTTTGTTATTCCACCTGAAACAGCCGAGGCTGTCAACAGGACGAAAGCAGCGGGTGGTCGGGTCATTGCGGTTGGGACAACATCTGCCAGAACGTTGGAATATTCAGCTCAGCAATCGGGGCACGTTGTTGCCGGCAGTGGAGAGGCTGATATCTTTATCTATCCCGGTTATAGTTTTAAGGCGGTTGATGCTCTGATCACCAATTTTCACCTGCCGGAATCAACTCTTCTGATGCTGGTCTCTGCTCTCGCAGGTCGTGAATATGTGCTTGAAGCCTATCGTGAAGCGGTCTCCAAGGGTTTCAGGTTTTTCAGTTATGGCGATGCCATGTTTATCTCTTGAGGGGTAGTGTGTCAGAAACATTTTCAGTAATTCATAGCGATTCGTCCTGCAAAGCGCGGCTTGGCTCTCTGAAAACTCCTCACGGTGAGGTCGAAACACCAATATTTATGCCGGTAGGCACCAACGCTACCGTTAAAGCGATGACTCCGGAAGATCTTTATGCTGTCAAAGCGCAAATTATTCTGGCCAATACCTACCATCTCTATTTGAGGCCGGGACACCGCCTGGTCGAGCAGATGGGTGGGCTGCATCGCTTCATGAACTGGGACAAGCCGATCTTGACCGACAGTGGTGGTTTCCAGGTTTTCAGTCTCGGGGAATTACGCAAGATAAGTGAAGAAGGGGTCAAATTCCAGTCGCATCTGGATGGCTCATTTCACATGTTAACGCCGGAACTTGCGATTCATATTCAGGAAGCGTTGGGTGCCGATGTTATCATGTGTTTTGACGAATGTCCGCCTGCCACAGCAGATTACCAGTATGTCAGTAAGTCACTTGAACTGACCGCTCGTTGGGCTCGGCGATGCAAAGATGCCCACACCCGTGCCGGACAGCAGCTGTTTGGGATTATTCAAGGGGGGATGCATTATGACCTGCGGGCCCGCAGCGTTGATGATATCTGCTCTATCGGCTTTGATGGTTACGCACTGGGCGGTCTTTCGGTCGGCGAAGAGAAAGAACAGATGTACGGTGTAATGGAGTGTTGTTCAACGCTGCTGCCGCAAGATGCCCCGCGCTATATAATGGGAATTGGATCACCCGAAGATCTGGTGGAGGCGGTCTGGCACGGGTATGATATGTTTGATTGTGTCATGCCTACCAGAAATGCCCGTAATGGCATGTTATTTACCAGTCAGGGACGAGTTAACATCAAGTCTAAAATTTATGAGGATGATGCAGGTCCGATAGATCCTGACTGCAGTTGCAAAGTATGCAAAAACTATTCGCGTGCCTATCTGAGGCACCTGTATCGGTCGGGTGAAATTCTGTCGTCGCAGTTGAATACCTATCATAATCTTCATTTTTATCTTGATCTTATGAGAAGAATTCGGGAAGCAATCCAGCAAAATGGTTTTGACGAATTTCGCAGACAATTTAAGGCGATGATGCTACAGAAGTAATAAACTGAAAAGGGAGGATAACAACATGTTTGGATTGGCTTTTGCGATGGGAAGTGCTCCTGGAGGAGCAACAGGCGGAGCCGGCGGTGGAATGGCGGCGTTTCAGCAGATAATTCCGCTGGTTTTCATGTTTGCAATATTTTATTTTTTACTTATTCGTCCGCAGCAGAAAAAAGCTAAAGAGCATAAAGCGCTGCTTGAATCGATGAAAAAGGGTGATAACGTTATCACAGCCGGCGGGGTTCACGGTAAAATTACTGCAGTAGAAAATGATCTTGTAACTCTTGAAGTTGCAAACAACGTAAATATCAAAATTACCAAGAGCTATATCGCAGCAATCAAGAAGGACTAGTTCAAAATCGGAAAAAGGAGAACGAGCCCAATGCCGAAAGAAACTGGCTGGCGTATAAGCCTTATAGCTGCCTTTGTTGTACTATCATTTCTGTACCTGACTCCGACCCTGGCGAGCAAATTGCCGGCGTGGTGGGGAACCTTTTTGCCAAAGGACAAAATCCATCTTGGACTTGACCTGCAGGGTGGAACCCATCTGGTGATGGAGGTTGATACCCAGAGGGCGATTGAAGGGTCACTGGATCTTGTCGCCACTGACCTGGAAGATACACTGAACGGTAAAAATCTTCGATTTAAACGTATCACCAGAAATGGTTCTGATAAGGTTTCCGTAGTTTTATACGAAAAGGGGACCGCTGATACCGTACAAAAACTGATTAAGGATAAATATCCTACATATGAACAGAGCCCTACTTTTGATGAGGGCGGCTTTGTTGCCTTGACTCTGCGAGTTAGCGAGAAGGATGCGCAGGATCGCAAAGACAAGGCTGTTCAGCAGGCTCTGGAGACGATCCGCAACAGAATTGACCAGTTTGGCGTTTCTGAGCCTACTATCCAGCGAGAAGGCATTAATCATATTGTTGTTCAGCTGCCAGGCATTAAAGATCCGCAGCGGGCGATTGATCTTATTGGACGTACCGCCAGGCTTGATTTCAAAATGGTGCGCGAAGATATTTCGCCAACATCCGGAACGATCCCTGATGACGCAGAACTGCTTAAAGAAAAATCCGTCGATTCTGTAACCGGTGCCGTATCGGAAATTCCTATCGTAGTTCAGAAAAAATCGATGATTACCGGCGATTTGTTGACTGACGCCCAAGTCAGAATCGATTCACAGTTCAACCAGCCATATGTAGCCATTGAATTCAATTCGTTGGGTGCCAAGTTGTTTGATCAGGTCACGGCAGCAAATGTCGGCAAACGCTTTGCCATTGTCCTTGATAACAATATTCATTCTGCTCCGGTCATTCGTGAGCGGATTTCCGGTGGTAGTGCTCAGATTTCCGGTAATTTTACTGAGAAAACCGCTGCCGACCTTGCGATTGTGCTTCGTGCCGGAGCATTGCCTGCACCGGTCAAGATAATCCAGAATGTGACCGTAGGCCCATCTTTGGGCCAGGATTCCATTAATAAGGGACTTTATGCCGGCCTGATCGGAGTGTTGCTGGTCGTTGCCTTCATGGCGATATATTACAAGTTATCCGGAATGATTGCCAACCTTGGAATGATTCTGAACATCGTGTATTTGATGGGGGCATTGGCCGCATTGGGCGCAACTCTCACTCTGCCCGGTATTGCCGCCATAGTACTTTTGGTTGGTATGTCGGTAGACTCTAACGTCATTATATTTGAACGTATCCGAGAAGAGCTTAAACTGGGCAAGTCCCCCAAAGCGGCTCTTGATGCCGGCTATGACAAGGCTTTCCTGACGATCATGGACTCCCATATCACCACCTTGATTACTGCAGCTGTTCTGTTTCAGTTTGGCACTGGTCCGGTAAAAGGTTTTGCAGTTTCCTTAAGCCTGGGTGTCATCATCAACCTGTTTACCTCACTGATCGGGACCAAGGTGACCTTTGACCTGTTTCTGCACAAGGGCAAAGTTAAAAAAATGAGCATATAGGGGGTAACACCGTTTATGGAACTTCTTGGGAAAACAAACATAGATTTTATTGGTAAACGAAATATATCCTTCGTTATATCGGCTATTATTTCGATTATCGGAATAATAGGAGTCATTCAGGTCGGTCGTGGTGCTGCCAATATGGGGATAGACTTTTCCGGCGGCACCGCCATGCAGTTGAAGTTCAGTAAGCCGATTTCGATTGCCGATGCCAGAACTGCGCTGCATAAGAATGGCATAGCTAAAGCTGATCTTCAGGAGATAAAGGACGGCAATAAACTGCTGGTAAAAATGGCCGGGGCTGCGGTCGGTAAGCCATCAGAAATGGTTCAGACCGCTTTCAAAAAAGAATTTGCCGACAATGCCTTTTCGGTTGAAAGTTCTACAGAAATAGGACCTTCAATTGGCGATAAACTGCGCAAGGACACCATGATTGCTGCGCTGCTTTCAATGCTGGGGATTATCATGTATATCGCCTGGCGTTTTGATTTCAAGTTCGGGGTTGGTGCTACCTGTGCTACCATGCATGATTGTCTGGCCATGTTTGCGGCTTTTTACCTGATGAATAAAGAGATTAACCTGATGTTCATCACTGCCGTACTGACAATCGCCGGTTATTCACTGACTGATACGGTCGTAGTTTTTGACCGTATTCGTGAAAACCTGCATAAGAACTTAAAAAATTCGATGAACACCATTTTCAATGATAGTATTAACGAAGTGCTTTCCCGTACTATTGTTACTTCGACTACGGTTTTTCTTGCCGCTATTTCTCTTTACCTTTTCGGCGGGGAAGTAATTCACGATTTTTCATTTGCGCTTTTGGTTGGCGTGGTTGTAGGCACTTATTCATCAGTATTTGTTGCTAGTCCAATCGTTGTAATTCTTGAAAATCGCGCCTTGGCAAATAAAGCTTAAACCGCGTAAGCCGGTTATACAACCAAACAGAGAGGTGTCGCCGTGAATAAAGAATCAACTTTGATAGCTGTTGTTGCCCTTGTCGTTGGATTGTTGGGAGGGTATCTGGTCTTCAGTATCAGTAGTGCCGGTAAAACCCAGCAGCCAAATACCGCAATTCAGGCAGGTTCAGGATCACCAACTGACTATACACAGCGTATTGCCCAGGCTGAGAAGGTAGTTGCTCAAGACCCTAAGAATCTAAACGCCTGGATATCTCTCGGCAACGATTATTTTGATACCGAGCAGACACAGAAATCGATCAACGCTTATACCAAAGCGCTGGAGATAGAGCCGAATAATCCGAATATTCTGACTGACCAGGGGGTTATGTTCAGAAAGGTTGGCTGGTATGACAAAGCGCTGGCTAATTTTGAAAAAGCCAACAAGATTGACCCTAACCATCTACAAAGTTTGTACAATGCCGGGATTGTGTATGTTGTTGATTTGAAACAGCCGGAAAAAGGCTATGGGTATTGGAACAGGTATCTCAAGCTTGACTCAAACAGCCAGACTGCCATGCAGATAAAAAGTTTGATGGAACAGCCGGGCAAGGCCATGTCGCCGGCAATGAAATAATTGCGAGTTGCTGCCGGAAGGATACTGTAGGAGCTTGATGTTGCCTAAATGTTCGCGCTTGCAAGGCGCTCCTGCACGATTGTTTGATTGAAAACTGGTACGAAATACATCCCCCGCTAGCCGGGGGTTTTTTTTTACGGAAGCAGAAATGAATGCATAAAAAATGGATTATCAAAACTGTTGCCGATACAAAAGTCAATTATCTCTCTACATTGCTCGGGGTGAGCCGCATAACCGCACGAATTCTTGTCGGCAGGGGCATAGATACAGTTGAAGTTGGCAGTCAGTTCCTAGCTCCTGCTCTTTCAGCCATGCATGATCCATTTCAGTTGAAAGGTATGCATGCTGCGGTAGAGCGTGTGTTGATGGCCAGGATTAGCGGTGAATCGGTATGCATCTACGGCGATTATGATGTAGACGGAATCAGCGGCACTGCTCTGCTGGTTTCCTTTCTGCGTCAAGTGGGGTTGACTTGCAACTATTTCATACCCAATCGCTTTGATGATGGCTATGGTCTTAACGAAGACGCCCTTCAGAAAATTATTGATTCAGGTGCCTCGCTAATCATTTCTGTTGATTGCGGTATTACTGCGGTAAAGGAAGCTAAGTTCTGTCAGAAGGCGGGTGTGAATCTTATCATACTGGATCATCATACACCTATGGAAAGTATTCCCGAGGCAACTGCAGTAGTAGACCCTCTGCAACTTGGCTGCACATATCCATTTAAAATGTTGGCAGGTGTCGGTGTTGCCTTTAATCTGCTGGTTGCCCTGCGCAGTCGCATGAGGCAGGATGGGTTGTTTGGTGTTGGAAATGAGCCGGATCTTCGCGATTGGCTGGATCTGGTTGCACTAGGGACAATAGCAGATGTCGTGCCGCTGGTCGGTCAGAACCGGATTTATGCATTTTATGGTTTGCAAAAACTTCAAAACAGCCTAAGGCCCGGTATTGTAGCGTTAAAAAAAGTTTCAGTTATCAAGGAAACTGTTTCATGCGGCCATGTCGGATTTAGGCTGGCTCCGCGGCTTAATGCTGCCGGTCGCATGGAAAGTGCTGTGCCTGGTGTGGAATTGCTGCTTAGTGAGCGTGCTGACGAATGTACAATGATTGCTGATGAACTGGATGCGGCAAATTCCGAACGTCAGACAATTGAACGGGGAATTTTGGAACAGGCCGTTGCTATGGTTGATGGAGGCGGCACCTACCCGGCCTGCAAGAGCATAGTGCTTGCTTCTCGTAACTGGCACCAAGGGGTTATCGGCATTGTTGCGTCCCGATTGGTTGAGCGCTATCACCGACCGACAATCCTTATTGCAATTGATGAGCAAGGAAACGCAAAGGGTTCCGGGCGAAGCATTCCAGGTTTTCATCTCCTGGAAGCGCTAACCGTTTGTTCTGATCATCTTGAACGTTTCGGGGGGCACCGGTATGCTGCCGGAGTTGGCTTGAAAGAGGGTGGTATTGACGGTTTAATTATTGCGTTTGAAGCTGCAGCGCTTCATATTCTGGGGGATTCCGAACTGGTGCCGCTGCTTGATGTAGATGCTGATGTTCGATCTGCGGAGGTGAATCTTGCTTTGGCAAATGAGTTGCAGCGCATGGAGCCATTTGGCGCCGGGAATCCGGAACCTGTTCTTATGATGCGCGGTGTTACTGTACTGGAACGCCGTATTGTCGGAGATGGACATCTCAAACTACGTGTATCAACAGATGGTCAGGTCTTTAATGCCATAGCGTTCCGGCAGGCAGAATGTCCGACTGACGGGCTGCTGGATATAGCATTTTTTCCGGAGTCCAACCTTTGGAATAACTCGACAACACTGCAATTACGCATAAAATCAATACGAAATGCGGAGGCATGATGCAACGAAATGAGCGATTTGACAGTGCTGACCGGATCATTAAAATTGGCTTCTGGGTAAACAGCGTGTTGATGGTTATGAAGCTGTCGGCCGGTTACTGGGGACGGTCTGATGCCGTTTTCGCAGACGGTATAGAGAGCGCTTGCGATTTCGTAGCAATATTTGCAACCATGATGGCTCTTAAATTGGGACGCCAGCCCTTTGACGCCAACCACCCCTACGGTCATGGTCGTGCTGAAAGTCTGGCGGCGCTTCTGGTCTCTCTGGTAATTGCTGCCACCGGTGGTTGGATTTTGTATGATTCAGTTGTTTCCATCTTTGCCGGAGACTTCAAATCACCCGGATGGGTAGCTGTCGCTGCTGCGGCCTTGACAATAGTCATTAAAGAATGGCTCTATCGCTTCTCAACCCGCACCGGTAAAAAACTTGAAAGTCCGGCTCTTCTGGCAATTGCCAAAGATCATCGTAAAGATGCTATCACTTCTGTTTCAACGCTTATCGGAGTCATTGGCGCTTTTTTCGGTTTTGGAATCATGGATCCGATTGCGGCAGGCCTGACTTCATTCTTTATTCTGCATATCGGTTATCAGACGTTTCGTGAAGCCGCCCATGATCTGATGGACGGCACAGCGCCGGCTAATTTTATCGCCGCTCTGCAAACCCTGGCTGAAAGTGTAGAGAATGTCGAACATGTCCATGAAATGCGTGCCAGACGTTCCGGGCAGTACATGATTGTTGACCTGAAGCTGGAAATGGACCCGAACATGACTGTCAAGCAATCACATGACGTGGCGACAAGTGTTAAAAAACTTATTTTTGAACGCTACCCGGGCGTTGGTGATGTCATGATTCATATTAATCCACACGACGAGGAGCACGAGGATTTGATCAGGTTATGAAGGTATGGCGCTTTTTGATATCTATCGAACTCTGTCTGGGGCTGCTGGCCCTGGCATGTGTCTTCATGGCGGCTGGATCGTTCTCTCTTTCAGGTGAGTATGCCGCTGCCATTAATGGCATGCCACTGCTGGCTTGGCTGAGAGACGTGCCACTCTCCATTTCGTGGTGGCTCTGGGTGACACTGGTTCTTCTTGCTTTGCTGGCGCTGAACACGATCCTCTGCTCATCAGAAACGCTCTGGACGCGATGGGGTAAACCCGGGGTGACTGCTTTACTGGCTCCTCAACTGATTCATGCTGGTTTTCTTTTGATCGTTCTTGCACACCTTCTTAGTGCAGCCGGATCTTCGCTCCACGCGGTAGAGGTCAGAGAGATGACCATTGCGGAACTGCCTGATGGCAACAAGTTTGGAGTCGCCTCAATAATAGTCAATACATCTCCCCAGGGTATGCCTATAGCCTTCAGCTGCGAGCTGGCGCCAGACCTTAACAGGCCTGATGAGAGAGTTGTTATCTCGCCAAATCACCCCTGGTTCTCCAACGGATTTGGAGTGTATATTAAACAGGCGGAGGCATACCCATTCAAACGGGCCCTTCTTGAAATTCATCGCGAGCCTGGTGCTGCGATGGCGCTGGCCGGAGCACTGCTGTTTACAGTCGGGAATGTGCTGCTGGTGGTTATCAGGTCGAGACGGCGGGAAGAGGTGTGAGATTAGAGCGCACGGCTTTGTCCAAGAGGTAGAGTGTAATTATAGATAAACGCCGGTTCTTCATGATCCCGGCGTTTTTTTTTGTCACTTTGATGCCGCATCCTTCCTAATCAGCTCAAGAATCCTGGCATACAAGTCATCGCCATCTTTGCCGGTTACCTTTATCTTATCAACCACCGCCACCGGTTGATCATGACAGGTTCCGCACTGTTTGACGCAACCCTTGATTTTGATGTTCAGGTCTGGAAACTCTTCTTCGAGGCGGCGGATTACCTTGCCTTTTCCCTTGTTGTTTTCGCAGAAACGAATTTTCATAGGTATCGGCTACACCGCCAACGGGGAGCCGACCGGCGCAACAAAAATGCGCTGTCCCATTTCTGCGTCGATCATCAAAATACCGTGCCCGTTGTCACCAACCAGTTTGAGTTTGGCAATCAGGTCGCGGTCGTTATTCTCTTCCTCGATCTGCTCGGTTACAAACCATTGCAGGAAGATCTGGGTGGCGTGATCCTTCTCCTGAACTGCCTGCTCGCTTAGATTATTGATGCAGGAGGTGATCAGCTGCTCGTGGGCAAAGGTTTTCTGCATCATATCGAGCAGTGATTTATATTTGTTCGGTACCGCCTTGCTCGCCGGCATTGAAATTACAACTCCCTGATCAGCCATGTAGGTGTAAAATTTCATAAAGTGAATCATCTCCTCACGGTACTGCACGAAGAACCAGTTGGCTGCGCCTTTCAGACCCAGTTCGTTGGCACATGACGACATGACGAGGTAGAGGTGAGCGGAGAAAAGTTCAAGGTTCATGTGGGTATTAAGCGCATCGGACATTTTCTTGCTGATCATGTTGGTACCCTCCGAATTGTTTTTATTACATTATAACTCAAAACAGGACTTGTTCAATTATGGATGTTCATTACTGTTTTATTGCCTTGCGTCTTGACAGCAGGACTGCGGCAGAGATGCCAACGATGAACATTGGCAGGCTGAGCAGTTGACCCATGGAAAACACTCCGAGGAAGAGCCCAATCTGGGCATCCGGCTGGCGAAAGAATTCCACGATAAAACGGAATAATCCATAACCGGCTATTGCCGTGCATGTCGTTACGCCATTCACGGTGGATTTTTTTGAGACGAACCACACGATGAAAAACAGCACGAATCCTTCCAAAAACGCCTCATAGAGTTGCGACGGGTGTCTTGGGACTCCGTCACTGCCGGGAAATATAATCCCCCATGGGGCATCAGTAGCTCTGCCGTATAATTCCCCGTTTATGAAATTGCCGATTCTCCCCAGCCCCAACCCGACCGGCGCACAGAGCGCCGCCATGTCAATCAGTGTCAGATACAGGATCTTCTTGCGGCGTGCATAAAGGAAAAAGGCGAGCATTACTCCCAAAAAACCGCCATGGAAAGACATGCCGCCTTCCCAAACGGCAAATAGTTTGAGCGGATTGGTCAGATAAAAGCCGAGGTTGTAAAACAGGATGTAGCCGGTGCGCCCCCCTAGAACCACGCCCATGGCACCGTAAAAAACCAGATCGGCAATGTCATCCTTCGTCAGTGCCAGCTGCTTGCGCTTGACTTCAGAACGGATGATGAAATAGGTAGCGATAAAGGAGAACACATACATCAGCCCGTACCAGCGGAAGTGGAGCGGGCCGATGCTCAGGAAAATAGGGTCAATGTGCGGAAATTGCATGAAAGTTCACCAAATATTCGTTACACGCCGCAGCCGCAGTTGCGGTTGCAGGCACCGGCTCTCATTTTGAGGGCTTTTATAAAGGATGCCTCGGTTGCCGCCTGGAGCTCATTGACGACTGGAGCCGGTACAGGAGAGTCAAGCGACAGGATTACCATTGCTTCTCCCTTCTTCTCACTACGTCCGAGGTTCATCGAGGCGATGTTGATGTCATGCTGCCCCATGATTGTGCCGATTCTGCCGATCATGCCGGGGCGATCTTCGTAATTCAGCAGCAGCATATGCTCGTCAGGGGTGAAATCCATCGAGTAGTCGCGCAGCCGGACGATGCGTGGCTGCCCTTCAAAGAGGGTGCCGGCAACCAGTCTCCTTTTACCCTGTCCTTCGAGGGTGAGGGTGATGACATTAGAGAAGGCGTCAGACTGGGTAGATTTTGTCTCTTCAACTACAATCCTCATCTGCTCGGCGATCAAAGAAGCATTGACCATATTGACATCCTGATCGAGTTTACGATTCAAAAGCGCCGAAAGTCCGCAAACGGCTAACGGTGAGCAGTCGTAGTGAGCAATCGCGCCGCTGAAACCGAAGGTAACTTTTTCCAGGTTTGTATCGACCAACTGCACGCCGAAATCGCAGATAACACTCATCAGGTTAAGGAACGGCCGCATCTGATCCATCAGGGCCATGTCGAAACGGGGGATGTTGACGGCGTTTTCGAGCGGCTTGTCATCCAGGTAGTTGATAATTTCCTGTGATACATCGATGGCAACATTGATCTGCGCTTCGAAGGTGTTGGCTCCCAGATGTGGAGTGACCACCATGTTCTTATGGGCGATCAGCTGCTTGAGCGTTTCGGAAGCTGGTGGCTCTGCGCTCCAGACATCAAAAGCTCCGCCTAATACTTTACCGGAGTTCAGGTTGTCAAGCATGGCCTGTTCTTCGATGATGCCCCCGCGAGCCACGTTGAGAACGATCACTCCGCTTTTCATCAGGCCGAACTCTCGCGCACCGATCATCCCCTTGGTCTCTTCGTTGAGCGGGGTGTGAACGGTAATAATATCGCAGTTTTTATAAATTTCGTCATGAGACACCAGCTTGACGCCAAGGTCTTGAGCCCGCTTGACGGAAATATAAGGATCGCAGGCGAGCACTTCACATTCAAAGGCTTTCAGGCGGGTAGCGACACGGCCTCCTACTTTACCGATACCGATTACCCCGGCAATTTTACCCTTCAGCTCATATCCGGTAAAAGGAGCTCGTTTCCATTCACCAGATTTGAGGCTGTTATTGGCAACCGGAACGTTGCGGCAGTAAGATAGCAACAGCGCCATCGTATGCTCTGCGGCACTGTTGGTATTGCCGAATGGCGCGTTGACAACGATCACCCCTTTGGAACTGGCATAGTCAACATCGACATTGTCGATGCCGACACCCGCCCTGGCAACCATCTTCAGGCGTGTGGCCGCGTCCAGGAGTGCCTTGTCAACAGTTGTGCCGCTGCGGGTAATGATGACATCATAATCGCCGATAACGGCCAACAGCTCCTCTTTTTTCAAGCCAAGTTTAACATCAAGCTGAATGCGTGGTTCTTGTGTTAAGAGCGCCAAGCCCTCTGCTGAAACTTCATCAGTTACAATTATCTTCATGATCGAATCTCCCGATGCTGTGGAATTTTGATCCAACACAATAGCCTTGCAGAGAAAAAAATGCAAGCGTGGCAGCCGTGAATGATGGTATACATTTCAATTATGAAACCATTCAATATCGTACTGATCGAACCTGAAATCCCCCCCAATACCGGTAATATTGCCCGTTTGTGTGCCGCCACCGGCACGGTGCTGCATTTGGTCGGCAAACTCGGATTCTCCCTTGATGACCGTTATCTCAAGAGGGCCGGTCTTGATTACTGGGAATTTGTTTCTCTGAAACTGTGGCCTGATCTGGAATCACTACAGGCTGCAGCAGTGGAGGGGCGTTTCTTCTATCTGAGCACCAAGGTCGACCGGAGCTATCTGAATGCCGGTTTTCAGCCGGGAGACTATATCGTCTTCGGCAAGGAGACCAAAGGTTTGCCCGAAGAGCTACTTCAAGCAAATCCGGACACATCCTTCACCATTCCGATGCCGTCGGAAAAGGTGCGCAGTCTTAATCTGTCCACCTCGGCCGGGATCGTGCTGTATGAGGCGCTGCGGCAATGCGGGGGGCTTGGGTGATGTCTGCAACAAATGAAATAAAACTCCTTAAGAAAATCGTGGAGGAATGGAACAATGCCTGAAACAAAGAAACGTTGATTGTTTGATGAACTGGTTGAAGCCTTCGATGAACTGAAACAGTGGAAAGAAGGCAAGATCACCCTGAAAACCTATAAAGTGGAACAAACGACCAAGCCGGAGGTCACACCGGCGCTTATCCGGGATACTCGGGAGCGGTTGAACCTGTCCCGTCCGGTGTTTGCACATGAGTTGCTTGTATCCCCCCGGACGCTTGAAAAATGGGAACAGGGGCAAATGACCAGGCCGCTACGCTTATCATGCTGGTGCGGAAATATCCTGATACCCTGCAACGGATGAAGAAACTGGCGGCATTGGTGTGTCAAGGAGTATGGCTTTGTTTCAGTTGGGCGCGCAGTGGTTGAGTTAAGGGCCGTTTGTGCCGGTGTAAGGCCGGGCAGCGGTTTTTTCAGTTTTGGAGAGGTGAGTGTTGGTGAGGAGATGTGGGAGAACGGCAATATCGACAAAAAAGTACTCGCCCAGCTACTCAGGCATTGGCAGCTATTCCCACACTATTCGGAGAAATTCGTCACCCTGTTTCCGGTAAATATCTACTTGTTCCTCGCCATTCCTCTGAAAGAAGAAAGTATGTTCCATTCGGTTTCATGCCATCAAATATAGTTTCTGGTGATGCCAATCTCATAATTCCCAATGCCGCCCTCTATCACTTTGGTGTTCTCTCATCCACTATGCATAATTCCTGGATGCGTGCGGTCTGTGGGCGTATTAAAAGCGATTACCGTTACTCCAATTCCATCGTCTACAACAACTTCCCTTGGTCGGAGACGACTGATAAACAGCGTGCCACTATCGAAACCGCAGCTCAAACCGTCCTCGACGTCCGCGCAAAATTTACTGATGCCACCTTGGCCGATCTTTACGATCCTCTGACAATGCCGCCAGAACTGGTCAAGGCCCACCAGACACTTGACCGTGCTGTTGATGCAGCCTATGGCAAAACTGCCTTTAAGACCGAAGCTGAGCGGGTTGCGTTTCTGTTCGAACGCTACCAGTAGTTGACCGCGCTGTTGGCATTGGTGGAAAAACGGGAAAGAAAAGATCAAGGAAAACAACTCAAAAAAACGAAACCGAATAGTTGATTCCAACTCGCCACAGTCTACCACTTGCTTGACAAACGATATCAATATTGATACTATTAATTCTATGCCAACATTAACCGACATCATTGATGAAATGCGTAACAATCCTTCAGGGACTAGGTTTGCAGACCTCTGTAAGGTATGCGATCACTTTTTCGGTCAAGCTAGGCAGTCAAGTGGAAGTCATCGGGTATATAAAACTCCGTGGATTGGTGACCCGAGGGTAAACGCCCAAAATGACAAGGGTAAGGCAAAAGCGTATCAGGTCAGGCAGGTACTCAAAGCAATTGAACGGATGGAGGTCGAACATGGCACAGAAAAAAGATAATAACGATAAGTTCACTTATCGAATAACCTGGTCGGAAGATGACGCCGAATACGTTGGACTTTGCGCGGAGTTTCCAAGTCTCAGCTGGCTTGCACAATCCCCTGAAGCAGCCCTGAAAGGTGTGTGCAAGCTTGTAAATGAGGTTGTTGTTGACATGCTTCGCAATGGAGAAAAAGTTCCTGAACCAATTGCTGTAAAACATTTCAGCGGAAAGTTCATGATTCGCGTTCCCCCCGAAGTGCACCGCCAGCTGACAATCCAGGCTGTAGAAGCTGGAGTGAGCCTCAACCGGTTGGCAAGCGCAAAGTTGAGCCATTAGTAAGTTAGAAGTAATTTTCTGCGCTTTTCAGGCAGAAAATAACTTCGTTAACGCAATTATCCCGTTTATCGGGGCTAGGACCCGCGACATAGAGAAGGAAGAATCCAAATGACACACCCATACCTGACCGCTGACATATCCGGTATCGGCGGAACAATTAAAGAATCCCCCGAGGACTTTCATGTTGAGGAGATCCCCTCCTATTTCCCATGCGGATCCGGCGAACACTGTTACCTTACGATTGAAAAGCGCGGCATCACCACCCTGGAGGCGATCAGTCGCATCGCAAAAAGCTTGAAAATACAGGAACGCGATATCGGTTATGCCGGCATGAAGGATGCCGTAGGCGTTACACTTCAGACTGTTTCTATACAGTGGCTCACTCCTGAAAAGACGCTCGCCCTCGAACTGGACGGCGTCAGGGTAGTTGCGGCGGAACGTCACTCCAACAAACTGAAGGTCGGGCATCTCAAGGGAAATCGTTTTCGGATCGTAATTCGAGGTGTTTCCGATGTCGCGGCACAGCAAGTTCCGGCAATATTGGAGATGCTTGGCAAACGTGGCGTTCCGAACTACTTCGGATATCAGCGTTATGGTGCACAGGGTAATTCGCATCTGATCGGTGCGGCCATGCTGCGTCGCGATTGGCAGGGGAGCGTGGACCACCTGATCGGCGAACCTAAAGCGGTGCGGGATGAGGGATGGTCTTCTGCTATTGAAGCGTATCAGCAGGGGAATCTGGATGAAGCGCTCCGGCTTTTTCCGCGTCACTGTCGCAGTGAGCGCGATGTGCTGCAACGGCTGATCGCCCGTCCTGGAGAATATGAAAAAGCGTTTTCCGCCATTCATCCTCGTCTGAAAAAGCTGTACCTGTCGGCTGCTCAATCTTTTCTGTTTGACCAGACCATAGCACGGCGTATTGATCATATCGATGAAGTAATGACCGGGGACCTGGCATGTAAGCACGTAAATGGCGCCTGTTTCCTGGTTGAAGATGCTGAGGCGGAGCAGGGAAGGGCGGCATCGTTTGAAATATCGGCCAGCGGTCCGATGTTCGGCTGCAAGATGAAGCGCCCCGAAGGCGCGGTATGGGAGCTTGAACAGGAGATTCTGGAGCAGGCGGGGGCGGATTTGCCTCTCTTTGATATGCCGGGTGGTCTGCGGATGGAAGGTGAACGGAGGCCGCTGCGAGTGCCCCCGGAAGATCTCTCCTGGAGTGTTTCCGGAGATGCGGTGACGGTGGAGTTTGTTTTGCCGAAGGGATCTTATGCAACATCGCTGATTCGGGAGATTACCAAAACGTTCTAACGATGCAAAACTGATTCGATACACACAAAAAAACCGGCATAACGCCGGTTTTTTTGTGCTTCATTATCATAGTAAATCCGTCTATTTTCTGACGAAATCCGTTTTTGCGAACGAATATTGGAAATGCATGTGATCTGTGTAGGTGCCGTTCAGGATGCCGACTACATCTTCCGTGAAAACCAGCTCTTCATCGGTCGGGATGACGAATACTTTGACCGGGGAGTCGTCGGTGGTAATCAGGGTTTCCCGTTTACGGGTCATGGCGCCTTTGTTCCGTTCGCGGTCAAGAATGATGCCGATGTGTTCAAGCCCTTCGATCGCTTTTTCACGGATCGCGGCGCCCATTTCTCCAACACCGGCGGTGAACACGACCGCATCAAGTTTGCCGACTGCGGCCATATAAGCGCCGATGTATTTTTTCAAACGGTAGGATTCGATGTCCAGCGATAGCTGGCAGCGCTTGTCGCCGGCGTTGGCGTGTTCGATGACGTCACGCCGGTCCGTGAATCGGCCGGTAATGCCGATTACGCCGCTTTTTTTGTTAAGGATGCTGTCGATCTCCTTGGCGGAGAGATTTGTCTTCATCATCATGAAAGCGGGAATGGCCGGGTCGATATCGCCGCAGCGGGTGCCCATGACCGCCCCTTCGAGCGGGGTAAGCCCCATGGTGGTGTCTACCGAAATGCCATTTTTAATGGCGCAGTGGGAAACTCCGTTGCCGATGTGCATTGAGACAATATTGGTATCTTTGGGGTCCTTGCCAAGCAGAACGGCTGCGCGCTTGGATACATACAGGTGCGAGGTGCCGTGAAAGCCGTAACGCCGGACCTGGTGCTGCTCATACCATTCGTAGGGTAGCGGATAGATGTAGGCATGTTCTGGCATCGTCTGATGAAAGGCTGTGTCGAAAATAGCAACATGAGGGACGTTGGGCATCAGGGCCTGAGCAGCTTCGATTCCTTCGATGTTAGGGGGGTTGTGGAGGGGGGCAAGGTGCTGCACCTCTTTTACTGCATCGAGCACACTTTCGTCGATCATAACGGAACAGGTGAACTTTTCGCCACCATGCACGACTCGATGACCAACAGCGGATATCTGGTCTACACTTTTCAGGACACCATGAACCGGATCTGTTACCGTCTTGATAAGCAGATCGATCGCTTCCTGATGGTTGGCGCAGTCTTGTTCATGATGATAATTTTCACGACCGGGGATTTCATGCATGATAAAGGAGCCGCCAATAATAACTCGTTCTACCATGCCTTTGGCGACAACCTCCATCTTCTGCCAATCGAAAAGCTGGTATTTTACTGATGAGCTTCCGCAGTTTAGTGCCATGATAATCATATGTGCCCCCTTCAAATAAACGGTAATTCGATTATAATATCAGTAAAAAAATAACATCCAAACTAAAATAACTAGCTGTAATAAAACTGTTTTTGATATATACACGGATCGAGAAATGAATTCAACAAAATATGTGTTGCGGATTTGTCCGGGAGGAGATTTCTTTGCTGGACATTTAAAAAACGGTATAGTAAATTACGTATCGCTTTCCGTTCGGCAAGCTAATCTAACAAGGAGGTGAAATCGTGTCCCATACTATTACTGATGATTGCACAAATTGTGCAGCATGTGAGGATTCCTGTCCAGTTAACGCTATCAGCGAGCAGGGTTCAAAGCGTGTTATTGACGCCGATACCTGTATCGATTGCGGAGCATGCGTTGATACATGCCCCGTAAGCGCTATCCATGCCTAATTGACATTGATCGCATTGCAACAAAAAAAGCCCGTGCTTGCACGGGCTTTTTTTTGTTGTTTAGTTTCCTGTTCAGAATGATTTATTTTCTGAATAGCCAAATGATGAACGACAGGATTGCAGAGAGCAGCAGGCAGGTTGCAAGAGGGAAGTAAAAGCTGAAATTGCCGCGCTTGAAGCTGATATCACCCGGCAGTCTGCCGAGCCAGGTGGGGAGCTTGGGTGCGAAGGAAACCAGCAGTCCTGCTGCCAGCAGGATGAGCCCCGCAATTATGAGTGCGCGTCCCGGTCCGTTCATTATGATTTAACTTTCGGCAGATACCGTTCCTTCTCGCTATAGATGCAGCCGCAGTACTGCTGGCGATAGAGTCCCAGTTCCTTGGAAAGCCGGATTCCTTCCTGCCATCCTGACCTGAAATCCTGATAATAAAACGCCACCCCGGATTCACTCCCGATCTGTTCCCCCAATGTTCTGATTTCGTCATGCTTCTGATATCTGCTGTAAAGCAGTGAAGCGGTAAACGCCTCAAAGCCTCCATCGGCAGCCGCCTCTGCAGTCACCTTCAGACGGGAGGCATAGCAATAGCTGCAGCGTTTGTCAGGTTCAGCAGCAACGTGGGACAGAAAGCCTTCCAGGTCATAGTCGTCCCGCATGATCAGTGGCAAAGATTCCAGCTCGGCCATTTGCAAGGCGGCATCACGCCGCCTGACATATTCTTGATAGGGGTGAATGTTGTGGTTATAGAAAAAGCCGGTCACATCATGACCGGCAGCTCTAAGCTGCTGCAGCGGGAAGAGGGTGCATGGGCCGCAGCAGATGTGAAGCAGAATTTTCATTACAGGTTCCCCAGCAGATGTCCCATCTTTGCACGTTTGGTTTCAAGATAGTCCCGGTTGGTGTCAGTTGGTTCTGATTCTATCGAAACCCGCTCTACGATATCTATTCCATAGCCTTGCAGGCCGATCAGTTTTTTTGGATTATTGGTCAGCAGTCGAATCTTGGTGATGCCAAGAGCCAGCAGAATTTGTGCCCCGATCCCGTAGTCGCGGAGATCGGCTTTGAATCCAAGCTCAAGATTGGCTTCCACCGTATCACGCCCGCGATCCTGCAGTTCATAGGCTTTCAGCTTGTTGACCAGGCCGATGCCACGCCCCTCCTGACGCATATACAGTATCACTCCGCTACCCTCTGCCGCGATCTGTCCCATTGCACGATGCAGCTGATCGCCGCAGTCACAGCGCAGACTTCCAAGTACGTCTCCGGTCAGACATTCCGAATGAACCCTGACCAGCACCGGCTGATCTTTTTTCAGCTCCCCCTTTACCAGAGCAATGTGCTCAAGATGGTCGATTTCGTTCTCAAAGCCGATTGCGCGCCATTCGCCGCCGAAAGAAGAGGGGAGGCGCGCTTCAGCTACGGTGCGCACCAGCCGTTCGTTCTTGAGCCGGTAGGCCACCAGATCGGCAATAGTACAGATTTTGATGTTGTGCTCTTTCGCGAATACTTTCAGTTCCGGCATACGGGCCATCGTGCCGTCGTCATTCATTATTTCGCAGATTACACCGGCCGGTTTCAAGCCCGCCAGACGAGCCAGGTCTACGGAACCTTCTGTCTGTCCAAGTCGCACGAGTACGCCGCCCTTTCTGGCTCTCAGCGGGAAGACATGGCCGGGACTGACAAGGTCATTAGCAGAGGCTCCGTCGGCGACAGCGGTCACGATAGTGAGAGCCCGGTCAGCCGCCGAGATGCCGGTGGTCACGCCATGCTTGGCCTCGATAGAAACGGTAAACGCGGTCTCAAACGGGGAGGTGTTATCGCGCACCATCGGGCGCAGCCCCAGCTCATCACATTTGTCGGCAGTCAAAGTCAGGCAGATCAGGCCTCGACCGTATTTTGCCATGAAATTGATATTCTCCGGCGTGGCCGCTTCAGCTGCCAGTGTCAGATCACCCTCGTTCTCACGATCCTCATCATCAACCAGGATGACCATTTTACCCAGACGGATATCTTCGATTGCTTCTTCAATAGTTGCTACGGACATATTCAAGTACCTTTCCTGTTTAGATAAATCCATTTTCTGCTAGAGTTTTCATGCTTAAGCCGCCTGCTGACTTCCAGGGGGCCGTTAACCGTTCAACATACTTTCCGATGATGTCGGTTTCTATATTAACTTTATCGCCGACCTTAAGCTGTCCAAGAGTGGTGCTGGAGTAGGTAAGCGGGATGATGTTCACCGAAAAGCCCTCCGGAGAAACTGTATTAACCGTAAGACTGATGCCGTCGATCGTTACCGAACCCTTTTCAACCAGATAACGGGCATGTTCCTGCGGCAGAGTGAACTGCAACTGGTGATTTCCGGAACGGCTCTCTGAACGTGTCAGGTTCCCGGTGCAGTCAATGTGCCCGCTGACGATATGCCCACCCATGCGGTCACCCAGCTTGAGCGCCCGCTCCAGGTTGACACGGCTGCCGCTGGATAGTTTGCCGATCAATGTGCGGGAAATGCTCTCGGGCGAAACGTCGAAGGTCAGGGTTCGGTTCTCTCTGGCGGTAACGGTCAGGCAGGCGCCATTGACGGCAACCGAATCACCGATGGCAATATCTGCTGTCGGAAGGGCCGTTTCCACGGTAAGCAATCCTGCTTCGCCCCGACGTTGAAAGGTGGCCACACGGCCGGTGTTCTCAATCAGTCCAGTAAACATATATTCTCCGGGTGTGCGGTAACCATGATATCCGTGCCGACGCGCCGCATGCTGAGATCGCGAAACGGTATTGAACGAGACATGTCGGTGGCGCCGATGATAGCAAAAGGAGATAATCCATCACTGCCGACAACCTTGGGTGCATAAAAGAACACGCATTCATCTATTAACCCCTGCCTGAGAGCTTCTCCGGCCAGATGGCTCCCACCCTCCAGCAGAAGAGAATGAATGCCGAGTTTACCCAGTTTACTCCAGAGATCACGCAGATCCACCTTGCCGTTTTCTGAATTGCAGACCAGCAATCTTGCACCGTTTTTCAAATATCCGGCATGGATTTTCGGGTTGGTCTCGGTGGTGGCAATTACTGTCCCCGGGGCCATCAGGTCACTTAAAACAGCAACGTTCTCCGGGGTGCGCAGGGTGCTGTCAACAATGACTCTCAGCGGATCGCGTCCCTTGACATGCCGCACGGTCAGCAGCGGGTTGTCGGCAATAATGGTGTCAACGCCGACCATGATTGCATTGCTGCCAGCCCGCATCCGGTGCACAATTTTGCGCGACGCCTCACAGCTGATCCAGCGGGAATCGCCGGTGACGCTTGCGATCTTGCCGTCCAGAGTCATGGCACATTTATAGGTAACGTACGGTTTCCCGGTTGCAATGAATTTGAGGAAAGGTCTGTTGATGGCGCGACACTCCTCTTCCAGCACTCCACTGAAAGTCTCTATTCCGGCCTGTTGCAGAGCGAGCAATCCGCCGCCATTGACCAGTGGATTAGGGTCGCTCATCCCGGCGACAACCCGCTTGACTCCGGCACGGATCAGCGCTTCACTACATGGTGGGGTCTTGCCGGTATGGCTGCATGGCTCCAACGTCACATAGACATCCGCACCGTTAGCCCTATTTCCGGCCATTTCCAGAGCATGAATCTCTGCATGCGGTCCGCCCGCCTTTTTGTGCCACCCCTCACCGATGATCATTCCGTTTTTGACGATTACGCACCCTACTGCAGGGTTCGGGTATGTCTTGCCGATCCCTTTTTTTGCCAGTGTCAGGGCACGTTTCATGTATTTGGAGTCGGTGACGGTCATTTCTTCAGAAGATCCTGCAGCTCCTGCATGAATTCACCGATATCACGGAACGAGCGGTAGACCGAGGCGAAGCGTACGTAGGCCACCTCATCCATGTCGTGCAGCTCCTTCATGATCCATTCGCCTATAGTGGTTGTTGAAATTTCTTTCTCAGACGATTCCTGCAGGCGTGTTTCCAGCCGATCGACCATATGCTCGATATCCTCGACCGGAATGGGGCGCTTTTCGCAGGCTTTCTTGATGCCGGAAATGATCTTCATGCGATCGAACGCTTCGCGGCGACCGTCCTTCTTGCAGACCTGCGGCAACATCTCTTCCACCCGCTCGTGAGTAGTAAAGCGCTTGCTGCATTCCTCGCATTCACGGCGGCGGCGGATCGCTGTGCCGCCTTTATCAGGGCGGGAATCGATTACCTTGCTGTCGGGATTGCCGCAGAACGGACATTTCATAGTGTATCACCTTGGCTTGCAGGGGTAAATTGTACTACTTCAATGGCCGCTTCAGAGATCATTTCCCGGGCCAGTTCATCGGCATACCCTTCGCCATAGACCACGGTGGTAATACCGGCATTGATAATCATTTTTGTGCAGATAATACAGGGCATGGTAGTGCAGTACAAGGTCGCACCGTCTATGTTGGTGCCATGCTTTGCGGCCTGTATGATAGCATTCTGCTCGGCATGTAGTCCCCGGCAGAGTTCATGGCGCTCACCGGAAGGGACGTTGAGACGCTCCCGCAGGCAGCCGGCCACTTCGCAGTGGGTAATCCCTGACGGAACGCCATTGTAGCCGGTGGCCAGTATGTTGCGGTCCTTGACCAGCAATGCCCCGACCTGCCGCCGCAGACAGGAGGAACGGGTGGCTACCAGGTGGGTAATGTCCATGAAATACTGATCCCAGGATGGGCGTTGCATATGCGGGGCTTCCTTCCTTCAGTTGATATGTGAGATAAAGTACCTTACTCTGCAGGTCAGGTCAATATTGATACCGTTTTTTCAATATAATTCATTTTGCTCAGCAATGAATATGTACTATAAAAGAGCGTTACGATGCAGGGGCGCTGCTTGCCGCGCCCTTTAAGGCTTTCAATACAACAAAAGAGGTGACAACTGTGCCGATGCAGCGACCGCAACACCGCATTCTGCTTGTTGATGATGAAGAGGGAATCTGCTCTACATTGGGGACTCTCCTAAAAAAAGAGGGGTATCAGGTTGAGTCTGCTTGCAGTTTTGAAGAATCCATGGAATTGATCCGGAACTTTCGTTTTGATCTGGCGTTTGTCGACATAATGCTTGCCGGTGATAACGGGCTTGATTTGCTGCGTGAAATAAAGAAGACGGTGCCGGCTACGCAGGTGGTCATGATTACCGGTTATCCGCAGGTTGAATCAGCTTCGGAAGCTGTGCGCCTGGGCGCATTTGATTACATTACCAAGCCGATGCGCTTCGAAACTGTGCTTGCGGTTACCCGCCATGCCCTGAGCAGTAAGGCGCTGGATGATGAACGGGAACGTTATCGTGCCAATCTGGATGCCATTTTCCGGACAGTCTCCGACAGTATCGTAATGATCGATCAGGATGGGCGGCTGGCGCAGTTTAACACGACGGCAGAGCGGATCTGCGGATACCGCCATGATATGATCGGAGATGCTGCCACAGCTATCGGTCTGGGATGCCGCGGGGTTTGCCGCAGTGCCCTGCAGGAGGCGCTCAGCAACAATTATACCAGAGAACACCGGCGTATCGAGTGTCACCACTCATCCGGAAAAACACGCATCGTCAGCATGACGGCAACGCCGGTGTCCGAGTCGGATGGCACGGTCAGCGGAGCGGTGGTTGTGATACATGATGAAACAAAGTTGGTAGAGTTGGAACGGTCGCTTCACCAAAGGGTGAAATTCCACGGTATAATCGGCGTTTCTGATTCGATGCAGCGGGTTTACAGACTGATAGAGTCGCTTGCAAATATTCCCACAACCGTCTTGATCAACGGTGAGAGCGGCACCGGCAAGGAATTGGTCGCGGCGGCACTGCATGATGGCGGAGCACGCTCCGGAGGATCTTTCGTGAAGGTTAACTGTTCGGCGCTATCGGAGCATCTTCTGGAAAGCGAACTGTTCGGCCATGTTCGCGGTGCTTTTACCGGAGCTGTATCAGATAAAATCGGGCGTTTTCAGAAGGCGCATGGCGGTACGCTCTTTCTGGACGAAATCGGAGACATCTCTCCGGCGATCCAGATGCGGCTTTTACGCGTTCTTCAGGAAAGTGAATTTGAGCGGGTGGGCGACTCTAATTCGATCAAGGTGGATGTGCGCATCGTTGCCGCCACCAACCAGAGCCTGGCCGAAAAAGTCAGTCAGGGGACCTTCAGGCAGGATCTGTATTACCGCCTGAATGTGGTTCGCCTCGAGCTGCCTCCATTGAGGGAACGGAGTGACGATCTTGAATTGCTGGTTCCACACTTCATTGCCAAGTTCAACGTAAAGCTTTCCAAAATGGTCACTGCAGTTTCGGACGATGCCATGATTCTCTTTCGTGCCTACAGATGGCCCGGCAATGTTCGCGAGCTGGAGCATGCCATCGAACATGCCTGTGTTATCTGCAAAACCTCCGTAATTACCGTCTGCGACCTGCCGAAGGATCTGCTGGACAGTGTCCATGCATCAGCAACACCTGCTGGAAAACATCCATCATCATTTGCTCCTGCCGCTAAATTATCTCTTGCAGAGGCGCTGGCCGCTTCTGACGGCAACAAGGCTCGCGCCGCACGGCTGCTCGGCATCAGCCGCATGACTCTCTATCGGCAGTTGGAAACGACATAATAGTCACATTGCTTTCAACAGGGCGCAAACTGGAACGATTGTTGAATGAAGTTGTCGATTAAGAGGGTGATGCCATGACAGATCAAAATGAACCGCTGTCGTCAACTGCGGAACCGGTAATTGGCGGGACGGAAATCAGAAAACAAGGTTACAGCATGTATTTGAGAATTCCGGACGATCGCCTGGAATGCCTCTGCAGCTATGTCCCGCATGAACAAGGTTCAATGATGACCCGCGATGAACTGATTGACGTTCTGAATCAGTACAACGTGCTGTATGGGGTTGATCAGCAGGCCTTCGATGATTTTTTGGTCAGGGCAGCTGCCGGACAACAGCAGGTTGATGTGTTGCTGGCTTCCGGAACAGCGCCGGTTGCCGGTGCAGATGAGTATATCTCGATATCCGTGGACTCTTCATCTGCTGTCCATAGAATGGAAGAGGACGAAACCAATGTTGATATGCATATTGTACAAACATTTATCAACGTATCCTCCGGCGATGAAATCGGGCGCATTATTCCGGCCGGATCCGGCACGCCAGGTCAAAACATCATGGGCCTGCCGATTCCTCCGCAGCCCGGTAAGCCACTGCATGTGAAAATCGGCAAGAACATCCGTGCCGAAGAGGGCGGCGCTCATCTTGTTGCCGATGCGACAGGGCGCTTCTGTCAATCTGCCGGCGAAATCTCTGTTGAGGAAGAATATGTTGTCAAGGGGGATGTTAATTTCAAGGTTGGCTCGATCAATTTCAAAGGTGTCGTTGAAGTGCGTGGTGATGTTCTGGATAATTTCGATATCACGGCGTCCAAAGGGTTGACTGTTAACGGTAACATCGGGGTTTGCAATATTGTCAGTGATGGCGACATCACCTTCTGCGGCATGGATGGGCAGGACAAATGCACTGTCGTCTGTGGCGGAACGCTTCGAGCCAATTTTATTCACGATGTTGTCGTGGAGTGCGCAGGTGATGTGATTGTGGGAGTTGAAATTCATAATTGCACCATCAGAACGCTCGGGAAAATTGTCGTTGACAAGGGCGCTGTTTCCGGAGGTTCATACATTGCGCGAGGCGGCATAGAGGCCAATAAGCTTGGCTCAGCATCATCACAGCATACAAAACTGCATGCCGGTGTTGATTACGACGATGTAGAATTATTGGAAAAAATGTTCACGTCACTGACTGAAACTCAGGACAAAGCCAAACAGTCCCAGTCGCTGGTCGAGGCTTCAGAATTGAGAAAGACAGCTGCCGCATTGACTGACGGCATTATGGCCATTCGGAGTAAAGTTGCTGATGAAAACAACGCCAGGATCAATGCTAAAGCTGTGCTGTATGAAAACGTCCAGCTGACGCTTGGCAGCGTCACAGAGACCATAAATGAGCAAAAGGATGGACCACTTACGGTTATTGAGAACAGCATCGATGGCGGATTCCGCTTTCTGTCAATGACCAGCCTGGATGTTAAAGCCGCCGATATTGAACAGGCTTTTATCCGGGAACATAAAATGGTGGTGAAGCAAGGGGTGAAGATCGAGCAGTAGCCGGTTTCCGACCTTTTGATGTTAAACGGTGTAACAATGTGTATCCTTGATGTGTAACATGTAACTAAAATAAGTGTATCAAGTTACACCGTTGTCGTCCCGCCTTTCTCGTCTAATCCCCAGTTAAGCACCATATCCTCCATTAAATCAGTCTTGTCCCTTACTTGCTGCGTTTTCCGCTTTCCTTGGCACATTTGATGTAAACAGATTTCCTGTCCATATAACTAATATCAAGGCAGGGGGAGGGGTACTATGGCTGAAGAGTTACAGACAACCCAGTATTTGACCTTTACGCTGGCCGACGAGGTATTTGCCGTCGATGTTGCCAGGGTGCGGGAGATTCTGGAGATGCCGGGCATCACCAAGGTGCCGCAGGTGCCTGATTTTATGCGAGGGGTTATCAACCTGCGCGGCTGCGTGGTGCCGGTGATAGACCTGCGGCTGAAGTTCGGCATGCAGGAGACTGCACAGACCGTCAATACCTGTATCATCGTGGTCGAAGTGGCAATGGACGGCGAAAACATTGTTCTTGGGGCGCTGGCCGACAGCGTTCAGGAAGTGATTGAGATGGAGCCGTCCCAGATCGCTGATCGGCATGGTGATCTTGGAGTAAAGTTTTTCACTATTATCATCGAGCACCTTAAGCTTAATGATTCCGATCACGC
>JANYBN010000178.1 GCA_025360785.1 Geobacter sp. | reverse complement strand
ACGCTTCCTGCCTGAGACTTGTCAGCGCCGTACTGATGGAAATCTCAGAGGATTGGGAAACGGGGAAAATCTATTTAAAAATGTAAACAGGAATCACCAAAAAAGAGAAAACAAATTTACAGAACAGATGTTGCTTAATCTTCTTACCAGCTCCCCTGGCTTGCGAATTATAGACCCGGTTCAGGCCGGGAATCAAATGTTTGGTATTCAGATCGAGCTCTAACATGTGTAAACAATCTCCTTGCAATAATGGTAGCTGCAGACATAATTCCAAGAGTGACGATGAGTCGCAGATGCTAGACAAGAGCGGGATCGGAGTAATTACATTGCCAAGAGCCAAGCATGTAAAGCAGCATTGCGAAGAGTTTACCGCATTTTGACCATAAGCGCCAACCAGAATTTTTCTTCTCCTCCTTCAAAAAATTTGCACCAATGTTATGCATATAATATCACCCAGAGAAAGACTTTGGAAGATTCACCGACGCCTGACAGCACTGGACTCCATAAATGATTCGATTTCGGCCTTGTTAAGCATGGCATTTTCATAGCCAGGGCGCAAATCTATTGCCGTTGAAAATGCCTGTTTGGCATCTTCGCTACGGCCCATTTGAGCATACGCTATGCCAAGATTATTGTAATGAACCGGATTGGCTGGATCATAATTGATTCCTTGAAGACTCACCGTCTCTACATCCTGATAACGTTTAAGATCAATATAAATTATTCCAAGAACCTGATATACCTCATCAAAGCCAGGATCAATCGCTATGGCCTTATCTAAACACTTCAATGCCTCAGAAAGGCGACCGGACTTGTAGTAGGCAATTCCGAGATTGTACCAGGGTCTATGTTTCGCGGGACTTTTCTTAGCCGCATCACTCCATAAACTAATGCCGGACCTCCACATATTATTTCTGCTATATGTCAAAACGCTCAACACGCCACACCATATTATCAGCAACCCTACAATCAAACGATTAATGCGTGCTGTTCCGAGCGCAGTCCGCAGAAGATCGACAAGACAGATGAGAGCCATGATGAACCCGACCGATGCAAAGTATGCCCGGTGTTCAGCCATCAGGTCAGGTTGCGGGACGAAACTCGAAGAAACCGACAGTGCCAGAAAATACCAACAAACCCCCACAAACACGAGAGTATAACGCACATCGCCTCTGTTTCTACGGCACAAGAGATAAGAACCTCCCACCAGAAAACCAATTAACAGGGCCGCTCCTATAACCGGCAATTGGTAAGGAAGCGTATAAAGTATCTGGTCAGGATCCAGATTTTGACTATAAGGCAGAAGGTAAAGGCGTAGATAAGTCAAAACAACAACCATTTGGGTCAGCGCATAATGGGCAGCAGAAACGCCCCCGTAGTTGACGACATTGAGTGCACCGGCGATTGAGATCGATGAACCGCTCTGAGCCGCGCTAACCAGAACGACCAGAATGGGTATTACCGGCAGCAGCATTAGGTGCGGTGCAGCCTTTTTGATTCCGCTCTTCAAAAAGTTGCTAAGCACCGTCACCTCAAGAAGCACAATCATAATTGGCGCGGTAATTAACGACTCTCTCACAAACATGCCTAAGAGTAGCATCACAACTGACGCCCAGCGGGCGTAATCATGCTTAAGCCCTTTCTGCTTATGACGTGACCAGACCAGATACAACCAGATTGTGGCAAGATAGAACATTGCCGCCAGCGATGCGAAACGCTGCATGATATACGTAACTGATTCCGTCTGCATCGGGTGCAACAGGAATATGAACGCTGATGCGGTCGGAATGAATTGGGCAGAATACCGACTTAACCTACTGAAGCAGGGTGATAAATTCAACAGGAGCTGGATGCATGCGAACACAAGCTGTGCATTGATGATGTGAATTGCAAGATTTACTATTCTAAAACCGACTGGGTTAAATCCGGACATCATGTAGTTGATGGAGAACGTGAGATATGCCACCGGCCTCAACATGAAGCTGGTCGTGACGTCGGAATTCAGGCCCAACTGTTCATCCAGGCGACTGAAATCACTTAAATCACTCAGTTGCACGTAATAATCAAAATCTTTCAAAAGGGGGTTATTCAGAATAAACAGAATCCCATCGAAATTAATTTCTCGAAAGGCAAGTGTGTTGGCATACACGAGAATACCGACCAGAATAATTGCAGAAAGAACTATCCTACGAAATACACTGTCACTCATATTATGTCCTCATAACAATAACAATTGAATGCTGTCATGAAGGGACTATATCCTATATTGCACGGAACGCAAAGAGGCACTGAATTACAACCGTCAGCGCCTTGTAAAAAGGCTGTCAGTAATACTTTACAGGCTGTATTTTTCAAAATAGGATTATCTAAATAAACTTGTAATCCAAATTAGGGTGTTGTAAGAAGATTCTAAACATTCTCGGAATTGTCATGAGATTTGTAAGTCACGTGGATCAATGAAGGTGTAAAACATGTTAGTAAATTCCTTAACTTATCTCCTTTTTATTCCACTTGTATATTTGGCATTCAATTTCACCTCAGATCGCTATCGCTGGCTCATATTGCTGGGTGCAAGCTACTGTTTCTACTCATCCTTCAAGGCGCCGCAATTAGTGTTTATCCTTGTGTTGATAACCATCACAAGCTATTTTTGCGGTTTACGAATGGGAGTAACCAAGGACGACAAGCGTCGAACCGGAATTTTCTGGCTTGGAGTAATATCGTGCCTCATAGTCCTGGTCCTGGTGAAATATTTATCGTATATAATGCATTCTGATTCACTGAATTTTAAATACCCAAATTTGTATATTTCCATAGGTGTTTCGTACTTCATTTTCCAAGCCATATCCTATCTTGCTGACATTTACCTTGAGAAACAGGAACCTGAACTAAGTTTCGGGCATTATTCTCTTTATCTTGCTTTTTTCCCAAAACTGCTTCAAGGCCCTATTGAACGGGCAGGAGACCTTCTACCACAGCTAAAAAAGCCTTATGTATTCGACTATAATGCCATGCGCTCCGGAATGCTTCTCTTAACTTGGGGACTGTTCAAAAAAACGGTGATAGCCGACCGTCTGGCCATATATGTAAATTCCGTATTCAATGAAATTCATGCTTATTCCGGCATTCCACTCTTACTTGGAGTGTATGCGTTCGCATTCCAGATCTACTTCGATTTTTCAGGATATACTGATATTGCCAGGGGCACTGCCAGGTTATTCGGGATCAACCTGACTGAAAACTTTAATAGCCCATATTCAGCCACATCCATAGCAGACTTCTGGAGGCGCTGGCATATATCTTTCTCCCGCTGGATACTGGATTATATATTTAAGCCGTTGCAGCTGACTTGGCGAAATTCTGGACAAGCGGGAACGGCCATGGCTCTGATTGTGACTTTCCTGATTTCTGGAGTGTGGCACGGGGCAACCTGGGGATTTGTCGTCTGGGGGTTGCTACACGGTGTATATCTCGCTACATCGACCTACTATCGCCCCTATCAGAAGAAACTCTACAAATGGCTGGGATTTACGAACGAATACCTGCTCAAGGCATGGCAGGTATTCGTGACGTTCCACCTAGTAAGTTTTGCCTGGATATTTTTCAGAGCAGAGTCATTATCTGATGCCATATATGTCATTACGCATATACCATCAAGCCTGGTTGATGATTTCAAATACCTTATAAATAAAGGACTCTGGGACGGAACGACTCTAATTGGTATTCTGACAATAAGAGATGTATTGTACAGCATTTTGCTGGTTGTCGTGACATCCTTCATAGGCGTGATTTGCAAACAGGATACGTCAAAAAGTATGTTTCATCGGCAGTGGTGGCTAAGATGGGCGCTCTATATAGCCCTTGTAATCAGTATTTTGAATATGGGCGTTATCGATGAAATACCATTCGTATACAGAAACTTCTGAATTGGATTTGCATGATGAAATTAAATTTCAAACTGAATTTTGCCATAAAAGCTGCTGCTTTAATTCTCATCATTATATTGCTCCAGACATTTATCTCACACTTTTTTCAGGACAGCATTATTCCTACGGAAATCACATCATTGCGTAAAATACGTGAGCAAAAGACTGATATTCTCTTTATGGCGGACAGTACCAACAGGATAACAAATGAAAAGGATAACAAGCAGGCAATATCGGAAATACTTCAAGGACTGATACCGGAGATGAAAGTATGTGACATTTCACATGCTGCATATCATCTTAATATTTATGTCGAGTTCATACGTAATATTGCAAAACAAAATAGCCGTCCCCGCATTATTATTATCCCGATAAGCATCAGATCATTCTCCAGCTCATGGGACATGAAACCGGATTATCAGTTTGAGAAAGAGAAGCTGTTTCTAAAATATGATTCCACGCTGTTTGATTTATTTTTCAAACCGCTTGCAGCGCTAAAGACATTCAATCTAAATACTGCTTCCTGGAATAACTATAATAAAGCTCCAGTATACGATGGTTCTAAATTCATTTGTACAGTGGCGGAATTCAATGATCCGGAAATCGGTACCTGGACATGGAACGCACATCAAACTGCCTGGAATTATATGGGCGCAATTAACCCAGAGCATCGACGCCTACAGGCGATAAGAGAGATTTCTCGGTTATCCAGTGCGGCAGGGATAAAAATTATTTATTATATTACCCCAGTAAACTTTCAGTTGGGAGTTTTTTACACAGGAAACAGATTCACCGAGCAGGTAATAAGTAACGTAAATCTAGTTAGCAATGTGGTAACAAGTTGTGATGCTGAATTATTGAATCTTTCTGAGGGTCTCAATATTACATATTTTCAGAATAACGGTCAGCGCATCAACGAGAAATTGAACATAGATGGAAGAAGATACGTTGCCGATCAACTAGCCAAGGCGATCCGAAGTCTGGGGCCGTTAAAAACACCTTAATTTAAGCCGTTACATACCAGATCTGTCTCCGGCCTTCATTTAATTTAATTGCCAACCTCATCCAACCGTACACATCACCTGCCGTACCTGGTATTCTCCACCTATTACGAGATACTCTCCCTCACCTTTCATAATGCTGCCGGGCAGCAGATCATTGTAAAAGAATATCTTGCTGAGAGGCACCTGGACTTCCCATACCGTAGAGCCGAATTCCCAGGCCCGTTCCTCGTCAGAGGTGAACGAGACAAGGTTATTCAGCCGGACAATGTGGGTGCGCTTGTCAATCTGTTCTATGACGTCATGCTCGCTGGCATCATAGGTGCCACGATAGAGAAGTATTTTGGAAGTTGACGGGAATTTTCGGGATAGTTCAAACTGGCAATACTCATAGAGGATATCAAGCTGAGATTGAATTGCGTTGGTGCGGGCGCTACCCTTCATGACATCCACCGAATATTCGAAATACGCCTCGCTGTGAATACTTTTTATCCGGTCACGATGAAAGGAGGGTGTAATTGCGCAATCCATTTTATCTGGACAGCAAATCCGGTTCTGACTGGACACTGAATCCGTTTTCAACTGGACAGTAGTTTTTCTGATTTCTTCCCGTCAGGTTTTTGGTTTCAGGGTGTCCAGTTCATATCGTCTTTGACTGCATTTTTCTCATCGATTCTCCTTTCATTGTGATCATGTGTGCATTGTGCACCAACCTGTCCAGCACCGCATCGGCTATAGTTGGGTCACCTATACTGTCATGCCATTTATCCACCGGTATCTGGCTGGATATTATGGTTGATGTGATGTTGTGTCTGTCTTCGAGAACTTCCAGAATATCCCGTCGTTCTTTGTCATTAAACTTTGCCAAACCCCAATCGTCTATGATTAGCACCGCGTATTTAGCAAGTTTTGTCAGCAACTTGCCGTAACTGCCGTCTGCTCTGGCAATATGTAAATCCTGAAGCAGTCTGGGTAACCTGACATAATAGGCGGAGTGTCCATGCCGACAGGCGCTGTTTGCCAGCGCACAGGCGATAAAGGTTTTACCACTACCGGTAGGGCCGGTAATGATTACGTTCTGTTTACCATTCACCCAACCGTTTTGAATAAGTGACAGCAGGGCGTCTTTGGCAAGCCCTCTTGGTGTACGGAAGTCGATTTCTTCCGGACAGGCGTTCGAATATCGCAACTTTGCTCCCCGCAGCAGGTTCGTGAGTTTTCTGTTATCACGAACCGTGACCTCCCGATCAACCATCATCCCTAGACGATCCTCGAAGGGGAGATCAGAATAGATAACGCCCTGAGTCTGCTCTACCAGTGCCTCTACCATGCCGGAAAGCTTCATGCCGTTGAGTTTGGATATAGTCGTCTCCAGCATCATTTTGCACCTCCCGCATAGTATTCGCTTCCACGTACGTTATCGTGGAACAACGGAAGGGATGCCTCACCCGGTTCAGGAATATCAGCCGCTTCAATACCTTTATCCAGGATGTTTTTGACGCTGCGATAGCCGATAGCCTGGAGCGTAAGAGCTTTGTCACACGCCAGTTCCAGACGATCATGTCCGCATGATTTCGCCAAGCGCAACAGTCCCAGGCACTTGCGGTAGGCTTGGTCGACATGAGGAACGCTTTTGATGATGGAGTCGATCATGGTGCCGGTTTTTATTCCTATGCTCGCACCCCAGTGCTGCATCCGCTCTGGTGTCCATTCCAGATGTTTCTGATGAGCAGACGGACGATGCTCATGTTGGGTGACATAGACGTTGCGCCTGTTGGTTCGGGCATGAGACGCCACCCTCTTGCCGTTATGAAGAAATGCAACAGTTGCCAATGTCAGGCAGACTTCAACTTTTTCACCAATCAGGGTATAGGGGACGCTGTACCAGGAGCCATGCACCACCACATGATAGTCAATGTGCACCTTGGCCTGTTTCCATTCCTGAAGCTCGAAACGCTTCGTCGGTAAAGGTTTCAGTGCCGGTTTGTCGGTTTCTTCAAAGAGCTGATTTCGTGATTTACCGATTCCCTGCATGGGGCGGTCATTCAGCTTTTCCAACACCTCAGCAAT
>JANYBN010000173.1 GCA_025360785.1 Geobacter sp. | reverse complement strand
TTGTTTTTCTGCTATGATTGATTCATGCAAGAGAAAATGTTCTTCCAAGGTCGCATAATCACCTGCGCCGACATCGACCTGGTACAGAGATTGATCGCTGATCATCCAGACTGGCACCGCACCAGAGCGTCCCAGGAGTTGTGCCGTATATGGGACTGGCGCACCACTGGTGGTCAGATAAAGGACATGGTGTGTCGCAGTTTCCTGCTCAAATTGGACCGGCGCGGTTACATTAAATTGCCCAAGCAACGTTTTGCCAGTGGAGGATCTCGGCGAAGCCCAATAGCTGCCGTATCGCACAACACCGATCCTGTATGCGGCGACTTACACAGCTTCGCTCCGATTATCGTAGCTCCGGTAAAGCGTGCGCAGTTGCCGCTGTTTCAGCACCTGCTTTCTGTCTACCACTATCTGGGCTACAGTGCTGTCGGTCGAAATATGAAATACCTGGTATTTGACAATGTCGGCAATCCCCTGGCCTGTCGAGCTTGTCCCAAATATAGTTGAAAGTCAGTATTTAGGTGGTGGCTCGACTCCACCCGATTCTGGTAGAATTGGGCTGGAAACTCAGTTTTGAGAGGAGACGAACCACCAATGAGTAAAGAATATCAAATAACAGGTAAAAAGGAAAGTAAACAGATTGCAGCATTTTTGGCAGCTAATGCCCAGGCGGTTTTGCCTATAGTAGACTTGATTGAGGAGTCTATGATGGCAATAGACGATCTAGTTGAGACGCTGGGACGTGCAACGATCGAGGCTGTGCTATTGGTTTCCGCATCAAACGTGGCTGGTAAGCGCCGTCAAGGGGTAAAATCGGCTAGTGCAGTTGGCTGGCATGGCAGTCAGGGCGGCGTGGTGAGCCTTGAAAACCGGAAGATACGTGTCAATCGTCCGCGACTTCGCAAGAAAGGCGCGGGTTCCGGCGGAGAGGTGATTATTCCAGCTTATGAAGCGATGCAATCTGACACCCGCTTAACCAGCCACATCCTGAACGCTATGATGCGAGGAGTATCGACCAGGAACTACAAAGAAATCCTGCCCAATGCTTGCGAGTGTGCAGGGGTGAGCAAGTCGAGCATATCCCGAAAGTTTATGCTTGCCAGCGAGGAAGAATGCACAAGGCTGCTGGAGCGTCGTTTCGATGATATACGGATGCTTGTGATCTACGTTGATGGAATAGTTGTTGCTGATCACAGCGTTATTGCGGCGGTCGGGATCGACGAGAACGGCTACAAGCACGTTTTGGGAATTGCCGATGGTGCAACTGAGAATGCGACGGTGGTCAAGGATCTTCTTTGCGGCATGGTTGAACGCGGGATAAAGCCTGGCGTAAAGCGGCTGTTTGTCATCGACGGGTCAAAGGCGCTTCGCTCTGGGATAGATGCTGTATATGGCAAGGAGAATCCGGTTCAGAGATGCAGACCACATAAGGTGAGGAATGTGGTTGCGCATTTGCCGGATCACATGAAGGAGACGGCAATTAGCGCCATAAAGGCAGCGTGGAAGCTCGAAGCCAAGGAGGGGATGGCACGACTACGTCAGTTGGCGAAGATGTACGAAGACATTTATCCTTCAGCCTCTGCCAGCATACTTGAGGGATTGGAAGAAATGTTCACCGTAAGCAAGATGGGGCTACCTTTAAGCCTGAGAAAGTGTCTGGTTACCACAAATATCATTGAGAGTCCGAACTCAGGCGTGAAAAGACAGACAAAACGGGTAACCAACTGGGAAGACGGTAAAATGGTGAGACGATGGGTAGCAAGCTCTTTCCTGTCTGTTGAGAAGGGCTTCAGGAGGATTATGGGCTATAAGGACTTATGGATGTTAAAAGCTGCCCTTGATGAAAATGTTGACAAAGATGAAAAAGCAGCGTAACATTCAGATAGAGCCACCACCACTTCCAACTATGGATGGGACAGGCTCGAACATTCTCCGGCAAAATTGCAAATACTAAGGTAATTGACGCTACAATCAATATAGTTACATCATCACGCTGGTATTTGCACCAATATTTGATAAAAACCGCTAAAGTAATGTAATTATATTGATTGTAGCGTCAATTACCTTAGTATTTGCAATTTTGCCGGAGAAT
>JANYBN010000082.1 GCA_025360785.1 Geobacter sp. | reverse complement strand
TGCAAGTTCAGCCAGAGTCTTTGACTCCGAAAGGGCTGCCAAGGCTACCTTGGCTTTAAAATCTGCGCTGTGACGTTTCCGATGTTGTGGCATTGAATCTCTCCTTTTTGGGTCGATTCATTGCTTATACACCTGTCCCAATAATCGGCGCCACTTCATCCTGCCTTGGAACATCGACAGAATATTTAATTACCAGATACAGTTGATAAAGAAAGCCTACCGCAATAGCAAGCCATGCAAGCTTAAACGCTAAACGATGCAAACGAGTTGATCTAGCTTGTTTGGCACAAGGCCATAGCAACCATATTCCGCCAAGAAATGTACCACAACCTATTACAAGTGCCTTTGCAACTCTGACATCAAATGTATTTGTGAAACCTGTTTCAGGTATTGCAGAGATAACAACTGAGGAATCAGCTGCAGCAAGAATGCTGGGTGTACCATCTTTACATGGTTCTTTTTTTTGAAAACCATGAACCTGCTTCTGCTGCGAACACACTCCTTGTTCATCCCATGTGTAGCTAATTGCATCGTTTGCAAGAATTATTCTGTCAATTCCAAACAATCCATTGCGTATCTGAGGATCAATAGTAATAGTTTTTAATTTGGTAGCCGGCAATTCGATTACATACAGCTTTTTCAGTCCTTGATCCCCTTGATATTCATTTATTTCAAACTTTCTGCTGGAACTGCCATAAAAGCCGACACCCTCAAACAAAACTGTGCCAATCCCCTTTTCCATGGATATTGCATCAATATTTAGTGTTGATTCTCTGTATCCGCTAATTAAGAACACAATAAAACTTACTGATAATGAAATTATAATTAATACAAGTGTACCTATTTTAAAACTGCTCATTATGCACCCTCAGTAGATAAAACGCCTGACACATTAACAACGCAGACTGTACGTGATACCCCTCACCAGTTTATTGCAGCCCTTTAACAGCTCTGCGTTGTTCGCTGGCCTCTGCACGTCTGCCGAATGAATCCGATAACCATTCAAGAGTAATCAGTAACCGAGGATCACCAGGTTTAAGCGCCAGAGCGTTATCTATGGCGGCAAACGCCTCATCACCGCGTCCAAGGTTCATGTAGTAGACAGCGATATCATTCCATAATTGGTAATTAGATGGACTCTTTGGAGATAAGCGAATCCGTATCATGTCTTGCTCGACAACTTCGGCGTAACGACCCGCATTTTTGTAACAAATGGAGAGATACTGATGGGGTCTGGCTTTATTTGGTGCCTTTGCTACATTATCTTCCCAAAAACGCACCGGATCCCTCCAGACATAATTCCTTGAAACGGTTGCGACACAAAGGACCGCCAGAATTAAAACGACACCAGCGGTTGCAATTTTACTTATGTGAGCTTTTGATAACCCCAGTTTTTGCCAAACAAGCATGCCTGACGCTATTACCGCAATAAATAAGCCGGTCGACGGTAGATACAGCCGGTATTCGAAAATCATATCGTCCAGTGGGATTATGCTTGACGACATCGAAATCGTGATAAAAAACCAGGCGACCCCGAAGGAAAAAAGACGCAGCTGCCATGCATTGTGGGACTTAATGTGTGATCGGCAATACGCCCAGGCAGCCAGCAGGACAATTCCCGAAAGGAAAAGTGCCGACATGGCAACCGACGGATCAAAAAGTGAACTGTAACGGGGATAATCATAATCCAGATGCTGGTTAACCGGAACAAGCAATAGTCTTAGGTAGGTCACTATTACCCTAAACTGCGTCAGTAGATATTCCTTCTGAGATACATTAGTCAAATTGTCAGAATTGATGGAGGCGTCAAACACTTCACTGGCGCTACCAGTTGTGCCCATATGTGACATCATATTCAGGGGAATAATCAGCATGGTACACAACAGCGGCAAAAGGAACAGGATGCGCCTGGCCCATTTCGCCCTGAAAAACATAATCTCGCAGACAATTGCGATGATCGGCAGTGTAAAAACGGTTTCCTTGGTATACATCCCCAAGGCGGCAACGGTGACAGAGGCAGCAAGAAAAGCAGCCTGATGCTTGACACTCTTTTCCATTCGCGCTTTAAGAAACAGCATAATGGAAAGCAGATAGAAAAGAGTTGCTAATGAGTCAAACCGTTGAGTTATATAGGTAACAGCCGATGTCTGAATAGGATGACTGACAAACAGCAGCGCCGTGACTAGAGGAAATCCGGGGCACAACAGACCGGCGGGATGATCAGAGAAGAAGGGGGTCTTTAACAGTGTTGACACAAGTGCATATACAGCCAGTGCAGCGGCCAGATGAATCAGCAGATTTACTATATGGTAGCCTGTAACATCGAGTCCGTGAACCAAGTAATTCAGGGCAAAGGTAAAATAGGTTACCCGTCTGGCACCCATGCTGATGGCAATTTCCGGAGGCAACTTGGCATACTTCTCTGCCATTGAAACAAAAGTGTCGAAATAAGTGCTAACAGCCTTGTTGTTGGCAACAAACAGTAGGTCATCGAACAGGAAGGGCACACTAAGTGTGTTGGCATATAGAGCAATTCCAACAGCAATAACAATCAGGCTGTGCATTAGCACTGTACGACCGGCAATGCACTGGACAAGTTTTGGCAAATATTTTTGATTACTATACCGAAACTGCATGCAACCTTCTTCGCACCAGATTTTTATTATCGATCCTATGAACAATAATGCCTTGATTAAGTAAAATGCCCCACAAATCAGCCCCGAAATTCAAAGTTTTAAATTATTTCATGTTTGCGCTCAAAAACACATCCATTTTTTTAGCTGCAATTGCATGAGCGAGCTCGTTCGGATGTGCGTCGTAGCGGTTAACTGTTATTTTCCCCGGTGCAAAATTTGAATATTCAGACAGAAGATCCAGATGCGCCACACCCTGCTGATCCCAAAACCGGCATAATTCATCATGCACCGATTTGTATTCATATTGCGACCCCATTGCATGAAGTAAAGGGAACGTCACCACCTGCAATTTGCCACCATGAGAATTAACCAGATCACGAAGGGCAGTAAGCCGCTTTTTCTGTTTTTCCCAGGGCAATCCTTCATACCCTTTTTTTACAAAATGAAAATAATTATTTATATATGGGTTATTATAAGCTTTATAATGATGATACATAATATCAATATAATAACTGGCTTCGGCAAAACAGTTATTAT
>JANYBN010000098.1 GCA_025360785.1 Geobacter sp. | reverse complement strand
CTTGTCAACCTTGACGCCGTCCTTGTCGGCGCCGGCGATCATGCCGTCAAGGCCTACCGCGGTAACGGCCACTTCCAGCTGGCCACCCCATAACTGCTTGAGGCCATCCTTGGGGGTACTCTGCAGGATGATCAGGTTGTCGCCGATAGCCTTCTCGAAAGGTGCTTTAACCGGAGCAAAGACGGTGGCGATGGATGCCCCGCCGCCCCCCAGCTTGATCTCGGCGGCTACAGATAAAGAAACGGAAAGGGCCACTGTTGCTGCGGTCAATACGGAAATGCGTTTGAACATGGGTGATGCCTCCTTTGTGTTGTAAAAAATATATTTGACTACTACAGCCTGAACCAGCCGACCATCTGGCGCAGATCATCTGCCAGCCGGGCAAAGCCGGCCGAGGTGTCTTTGATGTCGTTGACCGAGGCCGAGACCTGACGAGTGACATCGTTAATGGCATGCATGGTGCGATTGATATCCTCTGAGGTGGCGGACTGTTCTTCTGTGGAAGTGGCAATCGTCTGAACCATGTCGAAGACCTGCTCCACGCAGGCGACAATCTCCAGCATGGCCTTCTGGCTGCCGTCAACCCGGCCGACGATTTTCTCTATCGCCTCCCGCTCGCTCTTCATTGATGAAACGGACGATTGAACCTCATTCTGCATGGATTTGACCGTGGCCGCAATTTCATCGGCCGATTCCCTTGAACGGCGTGCCAGCTGACGGACACTGTCTGCAACTACAGCGAAACCTCGCCCCATCTCTCCGGCCCGGGCCGCCTCGATCGAGGCATTCAGCGCGAGAAGATTGGTCTGGTCGGAGATATCCTTGATGATATCGACAACATTGTTGATGGAATCGGATTTGGAGCCCAGCGCCTCGATCTGCCCAACCGATTGTTTGACGACCTCGGCAAAGGCAAACAACTCCCTGGAGGTTGCGTCGAGCGCTTCCCGTCCGTCAAGTGCGATCTGTTTCATCTTTCCTGCAGATTCAGATGTATGGTGGGCGTTCCTGGAGACATCATGGATGGACTGAGTCATTTCGTTCATGGAGGTTACGGACTGCTCAATCTGTATAGTCTGATGACTGGAGTTTCCTTCCAGCTGGGTTGCCGTGACCGAAAGTCCATCGGCGCTGGTGGCAACCGTGGTAGTGGAGTCGGAGATCCGCCCGACCATCTCCCGCAGATTTTCCACCATTTTACCCATGGATATCTGAACCTGACCGAACTCATCATTGGAATGCCGGATATCGCTGATATGCAGGTTGCCGCCGGCCACGCTGTCGGATACCTGGATCAGCTGCCCCAGAGGTTTCGAGATGGAGCGGAACACCCATACACCGAACAGGACACCGATCACAGCAGCAGCGATGCCGATCGCTATCAGCAGGGTGATGCTGGATTTGACCATATTGTTGACTGAGCCGATTGCCTTTTCCTGCTCTCCACGAGCAGCCGTAACGGTCTCTTTGCCCTTTTCGGCCTGTTTGAGAACGATGACGCGCAACTTGTCACCGGCCTTGATGGCCTGTTCAGTAGCGTTCAGGTGTTTCTTGAGAGTGGCAACGATACCATCGGCTGCGTAGAGTTCATTATTGATCGTAGTCAGAGATGTGACCGCCGACTTGAGGATCTTCAGTTCCTCTTTGGCCCCAAGCTTGGTCAGGGCACTTCCTACAGCCTTGGCCCGCTCGTTGATTCGGGTAAACAGCGAACGGATCTCGGGGTCCAGCTTGTCAATTGCTGCAATAGCCTCCAGAGTAAACAGCCGGGTGGTTTGTCCTTCGACCATCAGACCCAGCGCCACCAGCTCGGAATTAGCCAGGAGAATACTGTTGGCAGCGTTGGACTGACCGTAGATGCTCCCCTGCCTGTTGGTCTCTATTACCACCTTTTCACTCGCCAGCGTGGTTTCCTGATCAAGCGCCAGATACAGTGAATTCAGTTTTTCACTAAGTTCCTTACCGGCCTCTGTCGCCTTGCTTTTTGAATCATCATCCTTCTGTGTGAGGGCCGCACTCTGAAGCTTGATAAATTCATCCATCTTGTCGGTGACCGCCTTGGTATCGGCAGCGATGGATTTGTTGGATTTATGATAATCGTTCTTAGTGATGCGCCCCAGCAGCGAGTTGATTTTCCCCTTTGCGATCAGTACGGTAGTACTCTTTTGAGCGGTCTGAATAGTAATGGCGATCAGTTGCAGGTCTTTGACCAGGTTACGGAGCTCCTCTATACTGCGCAGCTTGCCGGAAAACTGGCCGGTATCATCCATAGCAGTGGCAAAAGCGTTTGAGCGATTTGACTGAAGATTTCTGATGCGTTTATCCAGCTCTTTCAGGCGGGCCGATGATTCCTTCATCCGTTGCGAAACCTTTATATTGGCCTCGGTTGCGGCATTGTCGGTTGCAATGCGTGCTGAAGCGGCATCGAAGAGCTCCCTGGCGATCATGTTCAACTCATTCGAGGCATCCATCTTGCTACCGCTCATCTCTTCCAGCCGCCCTTGAGAATCTTTGACGCTTTCGAGAGTTTTCTCTGCCTCGGCATGGGACGATTTATATTCCGCCTCGTTACGGGCGGCATTTACCTTGACCAAGTCGGTGACACACCCCTGCATTTCGCGTTGAAACTCAACCGTCCGCATCTGGTATGGGGTGCTTTTCTGGGTAAGGTAGGAGAGTTTGTTCTTTATGAAAAGCATCCCGAAGATGCTGGTGGCCACGACTGCACCTACGACTATGATGGTAAGCAGAATATTGAAGGTAAGCTTGGTGCGTATTTTCATTGAGTCTCCGGCAGCGGGGGGATGGAAAAGTTTCGAATATTAACACGGCAGGGTTATAATTAAAAAACAAAATACAATACCATGGTGAAGTGGTGATAGGTGCAGCTCGTTTTTTTATACGATATGGCACAAAAACAGAAAGACCGGGATCACCGGCCTTTCTGTTTTTGTGCAGAAAATAATATCTGAAGAGAAGCTACTTCGCAAAGATCTCCTTGAAGAATTTCTTCGTTTGCGCCCAGGAATCGAGGTCCGCCTTCTTGTTGTAGGCCATCGGGAGCTTGAACTTTGCCGCAAACTTATCTGCATCAGGATTAGTGAAGCTGTGCATTACCCCCGGATAACCGACAAAACGGTATGAGGCCCCTGCCTTGGTCATCTCATCCTTAAATGCGGCCACCTGCTCGGGTGGGATCATCTTGTCCGCATCGCCACTGAAAACCAGCACCTTTGCCTTTACAGCGCCCGGCTGTGCGGGGGAATCAGTCGCCAGGCTGCCATGAAAACTGACCACCCCTTTAAGGTCTGCCCCCTGTCGGGCCATGTGCAGCACAACCCCGCCGCCGAAGCAATAGCCGATGGCGGCAATCTGCGAAGGATCAACGGACGGCTGCAGCTTGACGAATTCGAGGGCGGCATTGAAGCGGGCCTCGCCGACCGCCTTGTTCTTCATGACTTCGGCGGCAAACTTGCCGGCATCGTCCGGGTGCTGTGCGGTTTTGCCGTCGCCGTACATATCCACGGCAAGGGCGACATACCCCATCTCGGCCAGCATCCTGGCCCGTTTGCGGGCGTACTCGTTATGGCCCCACCACTCATGCACCACCAGCACGGCCGGACGCAGCCCTTTAAACGACGTGTTTTCCGCCAGATACCCTTTTAGTACCGTATCGCCAACCCGATACTCTACTTCACGGCCGGTGACCTTTGCCAATGCGGACGACGCAGCAAAAAGTGTGATTACCAGACAAAGAGACAGCCAGATACGCATAGTCATGTTTATTCTCCTTCCAAACAAAGATTTTACACAAGCATAGCAGGGTTACGAAATTTCTCTACCGGCAGCAGCAATAAACCTGTAAACCTGGAAAAAGCAGTTGTTCACGCGAAGTCGCGAAGTTCACAAAGAAAAACAGATGGTTAAATAAAATACTCGTTTAAAAAGTCTTTGATTTCTTTGCGTCTTCGCGTGAGATTAATTGCCGTTTTCAGGCTAAATCATGCCTTTGTCATGCCGCTAACCGGTGGTATAATTTTTGTGTGGTAATTACATTCGATTGGAAAGGAGAAGAGTCATGGCAAATCCATTCGTACATGTAGAACTCTTGACCAACGATGTGGCAAGAGCAAAGGAGTTTTACAGCGGTCTGCTAGACTGGAAACTTGAGGACGTCCCCAACATGGACTATACGATGATCAATGTCGGTGAAGGGACAGGCGGAGGGATGATGAAGCACCCTATGCCGGGAGCGCCGTCAAACTGGATGCCGTACGTTCTGGTTGACGATGTTGCCGCCTCAACCGAAAAAGCAAAGTCATTGGGGGCCAGGATAATCAAGGAAGTAACCGAAATCCCCGGAATAGGGTGGTTCAGCACATTCATAGACCCGACAGGGGCCGCGCTGTCCCTCTGGCAGATGAAACGCGAAGGATAAATCAGGGTAAACATGGAGCGAGGTCGTATTCATAGAGACCTTCAATCTCCGAGCAGCAACAAAAAAGCCCGCGCAATGCGGGCTTTTTTAACGATCACAACTCTTTTCCGCTCGGCGGGACTTCTTCCGTACCCGCCTCGGGCTTAAGGGCGTCTTCATTCGGCGCTGACGGCACCGGAGCCGGCGGGGTGGACAGAACGCCGCCATGTTTGGGACAGTACTCCGTCGGTTCGGTTCCGGCGACATAGAATTCATCCCGGCTTTCCGGACAGTCGGGCGTAGCGAGATACCCAGTTGCGGAGTCAATTGAAACGGTAACGACAGAGTCCGGCCTGGAGAAATCAACAGCCGGTTTCGATGTCACAACCTTGCGCATGAACTTTTCCCAGATCGGCGCAGCGACACCCCCTCCGGTAAACCCCTTCCCTCCAGGCTTTGGTTTGTCATATCCAACCCAGACACCGGTTATGACCTGCGGGGTATAACCGACAAACCAGGCATCCCGGTAGTCATCGGTGGTGCCGGTCTTTCCGGCTGACGGATATTTCTGGCTGAACTTTTTGAGGCTCTTGGCGGTGCCATACGTCATGACATCTTTCAGCATCTGGGTGGTGACGTAGGCCACGGCAGGCGACAGAGCCGGAGTGACAGCCGGGGGATTTTCCATCCAGGTGCGACGTTTGCTGTCATACACCCGGATAATGACCCTTGCTTCGGGGCGTGTCCCTCCGGTGGCCAGAGGTGCGTAGGAGAGCACCAGATCGTTCAGAGTGACTTCGTCCGTACCCAGTGCCAGCGAGAGGCCGTTCTGGGGGTGCAAAGTCAGCCCCAGCTTCCCGGCATAATCTACAAAATACGGGACTCCGATCGTATCCAGCAGTTTTACCGTGATGACATTATTGGAGTAGGCCAGGGCCCGCCTGAGGGAAAGTTCCCCATACTTCTCCCCTCCATAATTATGCGGTTTCCAGAGTTCACCATTCCCACGGTTGTAGGATGCGGGTGTATCATCCCAGATACTGCCGGCCGTAACCCCCTTTTCCAAGGCTGCGGCGTAGATCAGAGGTTTGATGGCCGATCCCGGTTGACGCTTGGCAGAAAAGGCGCGGTTATAACCGCTCTGGGTAATATCAACGCCTCCTACAGCGGCCAGGACATCTCCCGAATTGGGATCGAGACAGATCAATGCGCCTTGCAGCCCGGCGGCAATCTTCTTGACCCCGTCGCGTAGCGCCAGCTCCGCCTGTTTCTGCAGGTTCAGATCCAGTGCTGCGGTCACTTCCAGCCCACCCTGCTCGATGATATCCGCTCCGTAGCGTTCGATCAGCTTGCCGCGGACATGCGCCAGATACTGCGGAGCCTGTCCGGGCTTGACAACTGCCGCCGGATGAGCTCGCAAAGCTTCTCTCTGCCGGGGAGTAATCATGTTCAGATCAGCCATCCGCTTGAGAACAGAATCCCGGCGGCCGGTGACGTGGGCCGGTTTTCCTAACGGATTGTAGCGCGCCGGATTTTTCTGCACGCCTGCCAACTGGGCGCACTCGGCGTCGGACAACTCCTCAGGGTATTTGTCGAAATAGAGCCGGGCAGCCTGTGCGATGCCCCAGGCCCCGTTCCCGTAATAGATTTCGTTGAAATACATCTCCAGGATCTGTTTCTTACTGTATTTCTGCTCAAACTCAATGGCCATGCGGGCTTCATCAATTTTCCGCTCCAGGGTTTTTGCACCTGACAGAAATTTATTTTTGATCAGCTGCTGGGTGATGGTCGATCCCCCTTCTGCCAGTCTTCCCTTGACGACATCCTTTACCAGAGCCCTGGCGATCCCCCGGATATCAATCCCGCCATGTTCATAAAAACGGGCGTCTTCAACCGCGACTACACCCTGCTGCAGGAACGCGGGGATGCGGTCGATGGAGACCCAGTATCGCTTTTCCGGCAGGATCCTCCCGACAAAACGCCGCTGGTTGTCAAAAACTTTAATGGAAGTATAGCCGGACGTCAGGGGGGGGTAAGTGGCAAAATTATCCAGGGCAAGGGCAGGTGAGATCACAATAAAGACCAGCAGGACACCGGACAGGACAGTATGTGTCGTCTTTTTTAGAAGCGCGGAGATATGGCAAACCAAGGTAATTCAAACTCCTTCTGCGATGGTGGTCTGTGTAAAGAAAAAACTATTTGAAGCGGGCAGGCGCTGCAGAATCGAGACATTGCCCCACCGATCCGGACGCGCAAATGAGCCCATCCGTCCAGATTGCACCATCAAGTATGGCACGGTCAAGATTAGTTGCGTTAATGCCGCTGAGACGCAGGTTGGCCATCTTCAGATTTGCCCCGGAAAAATCGGCTCTTTCGAGGTCGGACTCCCCGAAGTCGGCCCGTTCAAGGTTGGCGTGATTAAAGTTGGCCCCCTTCAGGTTGGCCTTGGAGAGGTTAACACCCACCAGATGCAGGCCGCTCAGATCCTTTCCCGAAAGATCACGTCCCGGCGTCTTGAGGGTTTCAAGCACCTGCTGTATCGTAAATTTTTCTCCCTGAGTTGCCGGGGTCGGCGCCGTGGCATTTTTTACAACTTTTTTCTTACGGGCCTTTTTCCGCTTGTGAGTATTTTTTTTGCTTGTTTTTTTAGTATCCGATGCCGGATGAGAAGCGGCCATGGCCGGCTCCGTAGCAGCAATATCCTCTGCCGCTGCAACAGAAGCGACATTAGAGCAGATAACGGCAGTTGACACAACGGCACAAACCGCCAACGATATAATTAATCTCATAATAAACATTCCTGTCCACCTGAAGTATGATGCAACTGAACTGCGCCATACTAACATGTCGTGAAAAAAAAGCAATTGCCGTGCCGGCGTCGGATACCGCCATGGACGCTATACGGCTCAGAACCGTAATATTTACCTTGCCGCAGCGTTTTATACTGTCCTGCTTTGATAAATGGTCTATAGTGTCACACGTGCGGCGCTCTTTGAATCCGGGCTATCAAACAGATATTTATCTGATCTCAGCCTATCAAAGGAAATACCCAGTGCCGCCATCAACGCCGTCCCCCCATGTCCTGTCAAGCCCCAACGAAATCATTCAGCAGCAACTAATCGAGTCCAACCGCCGCGAATACGGCCGCCTGTACGACCTGCTTGCTTTTGCAAACCCTGAACAGCTGGCGGCAGCCTCTGCAGAGCGCAAAGAACTGTTGCAGTGGCTGGAGCTGCGCACAAGTTCCGGTTACGCCGGAACCAAGGTCGATTGTAACGACCTCTCTCCCGGCTGCCGACGCTGCGGCGATGGCGGCTGGTCCTGCCTGTTTATCAATGGCCGCTGCAACGGGCGCTGTTTCTACTGCCCCACGGCTCAGGACGATGACGGGCCGCCGGTCACCAATGGCATCGCCTTCACCGCTCCTGACGATTATGCCGCTTACGTGGCCGCCATGGGGTTCAGCGGAGTCAGCATCAGCGGCGGCGAACCGTTGATGACTCCGGATCTGACCCTGTCATACCTTAGCGCTGTTCGCAAGCGGTGCGGGGACGATATCCACCTCTGGCTATATACCAACGGCACCCTGCTGACCGCCGATCTCTGCAGCCGACTGCGGGATGCCGGCCTGAACGAGATCCGCTTTGACCTTGGGGCTGTCCGCTACAATCTCAAAAAGCTGCGCCTGGCTGTCGGGTGCATACCGACAGTTACGGTAGAGATTCCGGCAGTGCCGAATGATGAAGAACTGCTGAAACTGAAGATGGTTGAAATGGCCGCTGCAGGGGTCAACCACCTCAACCTGCACCAGATGCGATTGACGCCGCACAACTTCGGCCCGCTGACTGAGCGGGGCTATACGTTTCTGCATGGCGAAAAAGTGACGGTGCTGGAATCGGAACTCTGCGCCTTGCGGATGGTTAGATTCGGGCTCGAACAGGGGATCAAGCTGCCGGTAAATTACTGTTCGTTCCCCTACAAACGGCGCTTCCAGCATGCTGCTGCGCGACGACTGGCGGCCCATACCGTCTGCCTGCCCGGCGAGGTGGTGACGGAGCCCGGTTATCTGCGGACCCTTACGGCAGCTGGTGTACGCTACTGCGATGCGGTGCTGTTGCAGAATCCAAGCTGCCGCCACCCCTTTGAAAAAAGAGTGCTGGAAACCGGACGCGCCCTGTATCTGGAACGTCGGCCGTTGACGCCGGAACTGGAGTTATCGGATACTGAAAGGTCCGCATTGGAAGCGGGGCGGCCGCCGGAGCGGATAGCCCGGTTTGAACGGATTGAAAGCGGCCTGGCGGAGTATTTCTAGATATATTCTTTACGCATGCCCCACATGGTGCTTTACTGTAAGGAATGAAATAAACGGCTGGAAAGGAAGGATCGTATGACTGATCAACTTGAAAAAGAAAATTCCGATTCGCGTTGCACTTGCGGGGAGACGCATAAAGGTCACATATGCTGGCTCTCCAGGATGGGATTGATTATGGAGATTCAGCATCTGTGCGATAGCCCGACAGTTGTCTGCTCAAATTGCGGCGCTAAGGCAAACCTGCCTCATAACGTCTGTTATCCTGTCCCCCTTGAGAACGCACCCAATGGCGGCGCCTGAGTGAACAATTGGGCAACCGTTACTTCAGAAAGTACTGGACCAGGAAATCTGTAACCTCAATAACATTGTTCAAATCAAGAAGCGGGACGTCAACCGCCATCGAGGTGTCGCTGGCCACGGCAATAAGAGTCGGATCTTGATGTTCGCCGCGACAGATAAGAGTCGCGCTCCGCTCACTCCGGTTCACCTCGATCTTAGGCAGATCACCCATTTTGAAACCTTCAGTCAGAACTATATCCACATCGCCGAAATAGGATTCTATCAACTGACCGATTGGCGGAGAGGCATCGTGCCTCTTCACCAGCGCCAGTTTCTCCGGAGACGAGATGAGCACGGTATCGGCTCCGGCGGCGGCCATCCGGTGGCTGTCCTTTCCGGGGTGGTCGATGTCGAAACGATGGGCGTCGTGCTTGATTACTCCGACCCGGTAACCGCGCGTCTTTAATTCGGCAATCACCTTTTCCAGCAGCGTTGTCTTGCCGGTGCCCGATTTGGCAACGAAAGAAACCGCCGGTATTGCAACTTTCATCCTAGATCCTCTCTCATCAGTCATTTCTTCTCGTAGACCCCGCTCTTGCCGCCTTCCTTGTACAGCAGGCAGATTTCCCCGATGCTGATCGACTTGTCTGCCCCCTTGCACATGTCGTAGACGGTAAGAGCCGCCACCGCTGCGGCGGTCATCGCCTCCATCTCCACACCGGTGCGTTCAAAGGCTCTCACTGTCGCCTCTATTATTACCGTGCCGGTCAAAAGGTCAGTTTTGAACTCCACCGCGACATGATGGATGGCCAAAGGGTGGGAGAGCGGGATCAGGTCGGAGGTTTTCTTGGCGGCGGCAATACCTGCGAGCCTTGCCACCCCCAGCACGTCCCCCTTGCTGATCCCCCCCTCAAGAATAGCCGTCAGGGTTTCCGTCTTCAAGTTGACCGTGGCGGCGGCCCTGGCGGTGCGCAGTGTCGGTTCCTTGGCGCTGACATCGACCATTATGGCCTGGCCCTTTTCGTCAAAGTGGTTGAATGACATGGTTCTCCTTAATCAGTCTGTTGCTATGATGACACTGGAGGCCTTGAAGGCCGCGCAGGCGTGTTCGCCTTCTTTCAGCTCCAGCGCCTTGGTGCTTTCGTTGGTGATGATAGCGGTCAAGGCACTTCCCCCCGCGAGTTTAAGCGCCACTTCGGTATTGACCGCCCCCTCTGTAAGCCTGGTGACGGTTCCGCACAGGACGTTGCGGGCGCTCATTTTAACCTTGTGCAGTTCCTTGCCGATGATCACCCAGTTAGCCTTGACGATGGCGTAGGCCGCCTTGCCTTCCTTCAGGCCGAGCGCAGCGACGCTCTCGTTGGTGATGACTGCGGCGAGCTTTTCCCCGCCCTTAAGTGTAATATCAACCTCGGCGTTGACCGCCCCTTTTACAACCTTTGATACGGTTCCGGAAAACATGTTGCGTGCGCTGATTTTCATGATTATCCTCCCTGCAGATGGATTGGACTGTTCATGAAACAAGTGTACGGCGCACCGCAAAAAAGTCAACTTCGAGGATTATACAGAACAAAAAATCATGCTCCGCTCCGTATCAGGTGAACAGCGGTGGCCTTGAACGAAGCAAAAATCTGTGCCCCTTCTGCCAGATGGAGTGTGCCGACTGACTGTGACGTCAGGTAGGCAATCAACGGGAAACCGCACTCCAGATATAGCTTGTGGTATGCCCCCATGGGAATAATCTTCCTGATAGTAGCCGGGAAGATGTTTCTGGCACTGGTCGCCCCTCTCGGGTCGGAGGTGGTAATGGTAATATGCTCGGGACGGATGCAGAAAAGGGCCTTCTCCCCCGGAGCGGACATACCCGGAAACTCGATCAGTTGATCCGCCAGAGTAACCGTCAGCACCCCCCCCTCCTGGGCGACGACCTTTCCGTTCAGGACATTTTCCATGCCGACAAATGATGCCACGAATTCGTCGGACGGCCTGTGCATGACCTCCACCGGCGGACCATCCTGGATAATGCGTCCTCCATTCATCACAGCCATCCGGTCCGACAACCGCAGAGCATCAAGTTGATCGTGGGTCGCCATCACCGCTGCTGTCCCCGTTTCCTTCAGGATGCGCTCCAGATCATCTATCAGTGCCAGCCGTGTGGGTGGATCGAGTGAGGCAAACGGTTCATCGAGCATGATTATTTCGGGATTGATGGCGAAAGCACGCGCCAAACTCGTCCGCTGGGCCTCGCCTCCGGAAAGTTTACGGGCGGAACGGTCCGACAGATGCCGGATATTGAAAAGTTCAAGGGATCTCTCTACGCGTTCCTTGATTTCATTGCGGGACAGGCCACGGATCTTGAGACCCGTCGCAACGTTGTCAAAAACCGAGGTGTCGAACAAGAGGGGTTCCTGGAAGACCATGGCCAAACGGCGGCGATAGACACCCGATGAACGGCGGGACGAAATAATTTCACCCCGGCAACGCATCTCCCCGGCTGTCGGATGCAGCAGGCTGGCAAGGGTCAATAGCAGCGTGGACTTTCCCGAACCGTTCGGGCCGATGATAGACAGTACCTCATTTTCCTGAAGAAGCAGGGAAGGGATGTCGAGTACCTGGACTCCGCCCCGTACCATGATCAGATCCTTTACCTCAAGTAACGGCGCAAGTGCGGTCATCGCGGCCTCTTCCGGTGCTGGATCCTGGTGAGGACGTAATTGACCGCAAAGCAGAGCAGGAGCAGGATCAGACTGAGCGCTATGGCGACATCGAAGTTGCCGCGGCTGGTCTCCATCACCGTGGCGGTAGTCAACACCCTCGAATACCCTTTGATGTTGCCCCCTACCATGATGGATGCGCCCACCTCGGAGATGACCCCGCCGAAACCGGCCATCACCCCCGCAAGAAGAGGTAGGCGTGCCTCCCTGATGAGGATCAGGACCATCTGCCATCTGGTCGCTCCCAGCGCCAGAATCTGGAGTTTGAGGTTGGGCGGGAGGTTATGGATGGAGGCGACCGTGATCCCGGTGACGATCGGTGTTGCAATGATCGACTGGGCGATTATCATCGCTGTCGGGGTATAGAGGATTTCCAGAAAACCAAAGGGGCCGTTACGCCAGAGGAATATGGTAACAAAAAGTCCCACCACCACCGGCGGCAGCCCCATGCCGGTATTGACGATACTGATGACCAACCTCTTGCCGGGAAAATCGCTCAGCGCCAGCAGGGTCCCGGAAGAAATACCGATAACCAGGCTGATGAGCGTGGCAATCCCGGAAACCTTGAGCGATAGCCAGGTGATGGCCAGCACTTCCCGGTCCAGGGCGGCGAGAAGTGCTACGGCCTTGGCGATTCCTTCCCAGAACAGATCCATTACAGACCCAGTGATTCCACTTTTTTCCCGGCATCGGGAAAGAATAGAGGGGCGCCGAACTTGTCAACTCCGAACTTGCCGATGATCTCCTGAACCTTTTTGGACACCATGAAATCGGCAAAAGCCTTGGCGCCGGCAGCATTCACCTTGGGCCATTTTGCAGGATTCACCTCGATTACGTGGTAGATATTGAGAAGCAGCGGGTCTCCCTCGACAAGTATCCCCAGACCGAGAGTTTTCTTGAGCGACAGGTAGGTACCCCGGTCAGCAAGAGTGTACCCCTTTTTCTCGGCTGCTACATTGAGGGTCTGCCCCATCCCGAGCCCGGTCTGCTGGTACCATTTCTGCCCCTCGGGTATGATGCCTGCTGCCTTCCAGAGTCCTTTTTCCTTGGCATGGGTACCGGAATTATCACCACGCGACAGGAAGAGGGCATTGGCCTGGGCAATTTTCCTGATTGCCTCGGCAGATGTTTTTGAGCCTCTGATTTTGGCCGGATCGCCGGGATGGCCGACGATTACAAAATCGTTGTGCATGACGAGGCGACGGTTGATGCCGGCCCCTTCCTCAATGAACTTTTTCTCCGCATCAGGCGAATGGACCAGCAGAACGTCGGCTTCTCCCTTCTTCCCCATGGCCATGGCCTGGCCGGAACCGACAGCGATGGTCTTGACGGCATAGCCGCTCTCCTTTTCAAAAGCCGGGATCAGTACGTCGAGAAGCCCGGAATCCTGCGTGCTGGTTGTGGTAGCAAGGATAATTGCCTTGGATGCAGCCCTGGCCTGAGTTGTCACGCCCGTGAGAACAACTGCCGTCAGAACAATCAATGGGAACAGAAACTTTTTCAATCCGGTCATGGTGTAGCCTCCTTGTTGTGATTTGAAACTATTATTTGCATAAAAAAAGCCTCTCCGCATGGAAAGGCCCCTAAAAAGCCGGAGGTTATCCGCCTATCGAGGTTCTCCTTTCCAAAGGGAGGCGCTGCCGTTTCCGGCAGAACCCGTAGGCCTGGCACCGTGAGGAAAATCCTGGTAGGCGCTTTGGCTCGGAGAGTCTGTTTAAAATATAGTCAAGTTAACAATTATGTCAAGAGGTAGCCCCTGACGTGACCTGGAAGCATTGCTTATCCGGCCGCTCTCTCAGGTTCATTTTCACTGGAGGGGAAGTAAATCACCTTCGCCGGACCATCGTACCGGATTTCATGAAACTCCATGTCCAGCAGGTCGACACTCAGCTTCCGGTTACGCAGCAGTTCGCCCCTTCCCAGCACGATCTTGCAGACCTCTGTCACCTGCAGGCTTGCCACTACCGCCGGGGTGAAAGCCGGATTGCCCAACTCCTTTTCAATCCCTTTTCCCTGAACCCAGTTACGATATATGCTTTGCACCGTGGTGTCGCCGGGGAGCTGGGTAACCACATGCCCATACCAGCCGCCGATCGCTCCGTGCACCATCGGAATCTGCATTTCAGTGCAGACCTCCGCCAGTTCCAGCCGGTATGAGATGCTGTCCAGGGCATCAACCGCCACCGTCACCCCGTCTAACAACCCGCGGCCATTGGCCGTACAGAATGCATCCTTGATCGGCGTGACGGTCACAGCCGGATTTATCTCGTTAACCCGTGCCAGCGCCGCTTTTACCTTGGCTTGCCCCAGATTGCGGGGGGTGGCAAGCAGCTGCCGGTTCAGGTTGTGTTCTTCGAAAATGTCCGGATCAATGGCGACAATGTGGCCAACGCCAAGCCGGGCAAGTTCCTCGATAATGTAGCCGCCAAGTCCGCCGCAGCCGATCACGGCGATCCGGCTCCGGAAAAGCTGCAACTGTTCGGCAACGGAAAGCATGTTACGGTTGCGCTGATACCGCGCCGGTAACATGCCGTTTTCAAGGGCCAGATCTTCCACCGCCGCGTGACTCCAGCCGAACCGTTCGACTGCGGCACACTGGGCAGTCCAGGGGAGGAGACCAGCCGTAAACTGTTCGTGGAGATATCCAAGTAGCTCTGTCATGTCAACCTCCTCCGACCAGTGGAAAGATGGAGAGGGTGTCGCCATCATGCAGGACATGACCGAGAGTTGCATGCCGGCCGTTGACCAGCAGCACTCCGATCTCCTCTTCAGTCAGCCCCAGATCGAGAACTATCGCACGACAGTCGGTACCAGCAGAGTGCTCTTGCAGGGCGACCTTGAACCGGTCGTTTCTGAATGTGGCAAATAATTTTACGGTAATCTGCATGGATGCTCCGTAACCACCTCCCGGCCCCCTCCTAATTTAGGAGGGGGCCGGGAGGTGGTAAGGTTTCTGCTTATTAAAAATTCCAGAACTCATCAATCTCGGCACCACTGAAATCCCAGATTGCATCGTGCGGTGCCACTGTTTCGGTGCTGAAAAACTCCGGCAGCCGGTCATGTATATTAGAGAAGCCGGCATCGATGTTGAACTGATGCTCGACCTTCAGGATATGCTTGCCGAGGTTGACGACGTCGTCGCCGTTCAGGTTGATGCCGAAACGGGCGTTGAGCATATCGATCAGAGCCGGCAGACATTCCGGAATATCCAGCGCCGGGAAGGCGACGAAGATGCACATGCCGGTGGAATCAACCGCCGCAGTCGCAATCTGAAGGTTGCGGGACAGCTCAACCTGGCCCTCTTTTTTGAGCGGATCGACATAGCCGCCGACGTTGAGGATGTTGGTGGCTATGGTGTAGCCGGCAGTGTGGTCAGCTCCCATGGTGCTGGTGGCGTAGGTGATGCCGATACCCTTGACCGAACGGGGGTCGTAGGCAGGAATGCCCTGGTTTTTCACGACCGGAACACGGGTCACGCCGTAGGCTTTTCCTAGCGAACCGGCGCCGCCGCCCATAATCCGGCCGAGCGGGGTGCCCTTGCCGATTTCTTCGCTGAGGATGCGCAGCATCTCTTTGCTGTCGCCCCAGTTGAGGATGCCGGCTTCCATCGCGACACCGAACATGACGGCTGTTTCAATCGAATCGATGCCGATATCGTCCATGATGCTGTCAGCGAGAGCGATGTCGTCCAGGTTATCGATGCAGCAGTCTGCTCCGAGACCCCAGATGGTCTCGTATTCGAAACCGGAGGTGACGTATTTGCCGTCCTTGTCGTTGTAGACCTGTGAACACTGGATGATGCAGCCGGCGTGGCAGCCATGCCTGACCTTGCCGCCGCGGGCGGTGATGGTCTCGTTCATGGTCTCGCCGGAGATCTTGTCGGCGCCGGCAAACTGGCCGACCTTGAAGTTTTGAGTCGGCAGGCCGCCCGCCTCATTGAGGATGTTGACCAGAACGTTGGTGCCGTAGGTCGGCAGGCCTTCGCCGCTGACCGGGTGGTCGAGCAGGGCCTTGGCAAAGGTGCGGGCCGCCACCTTGAATTTTTCCGGATCGGCAATCTTGACGCCTGGAGCGCCCTGGTCGTCAATGGAGATGAACTTTATTTTTTTGGAACCCATAACTGCGCCGAGGCCGCCACGGCCATGGCTGCGGATCTTGCTGTCCGGGTCCTTGACCGAAATATTGGCGGCGGTCATCTTCAACTCGCCGACCGGGCCGATGGTCAGGATACCGGTTTTCTTACCGAGACGCGCTTCGAGGGCCTCGATGACGGCGAAGTTTTTCTGGCCGATCAGTTCGGTTTCTTCCTGCACGCTGACGCCATCCTTGTTGACATGGAGGCTGTACCATTTATCTTCAGTAGGAATTCCTTCGATTATCAGCGCCTTGATACCGAGGCGTGCCAGCATCTGAGCCGCTGTGCCGCCGGCGTTGCTCTCCTTGATGGTTCCGGTCAGCGGGCTCTTGGCGCCGGCGGAAAGGCGACCGGAGTTGGCAGCTGCAGTTCCGGTCAGCAGCCCCGGGGCAAAAACCAGCTTGTTGCTCGCTCCCAGAGCGTGACAGGTGGGTGGCACTTCTGCGGCGACGATGGTAGAGGTGAGACCGCGGCCGCCAAGTCCGGCCCATGCAGCCGGGACCGTCTCGATTTTTGTGCTCAGGTCGGTCATGTTAACGCGTAAAATTTTATCCATTCTGCTTTCTCCCGATCATATGTATTTTCTACCCGACGTGGGCAGGACTCCTTCCCGAAAGGGAGGCTCCGCCGTTTCCCGCGAAACCCGTAGGCCAGACTCCATGAGGTTTGCCCTGTCAGGAAAGTATGGCTCGGAGATTTTGTATAAAACGACCACACCCAACCCCCTCCTTGGCAAGGAGGGGAGCATAAAGTCCCCCTCCTGGTTCAGGAGGGGCTAGGGGTGGTCAGGTTTGGCTTTCTACATTGCTGCTTTGAAGATCTCGATTACCTGCTCCAGCGTCGCTTTGCGCGGGTTGGTAAACTGGCAGGCGTCTTTCTTGGCATTTTCAGCCATTACTTTCAGGTCTGCTTCTTTGACATTCAGCGCCTTGAGGCCGGTCGGGATGCCGATTGAAGCGGACAGTCTGCGGATGGCACTGATCGCTTTTTCAGCTGCATCGGTGACCGAAAGGCCGCTGATGTTCTCGCCCATGGCAACTGCGATATCGGCGAAACGCTGCGGACAGGCGATCAGGTTGTACTGGCTGACGGCCGGAAGCAGGATCGCGTTGCAGACGCCGTGCGGAAGGTTGTAGAAACCGCCCAGCTGATGAGCCATGGAGTGTACATAGCCGAGGCTGGCGTTGTTGAATGCCATTCCGGCCAGATACTCGGCATAAGCCATTTTGTCGCGTGCTTCGAGGTTTTCGCCGTTCGCTACTGCTGCGCTCAGGTACCCGGCAACGAGTTCGATGGCCTTGATGGCGCACGCGTCGGTGATCGGGGTGGCGATGGTGGAGACATATGCCTCGACAGCGTGGGTCAGGGCGTCCATACCGGTTGCGGCGGTCAGTGCAGGTGGTTTGCCGACCATCAGGACCGGATCATTGATGGCGATATTCGGGGTGCAGCGCCAATCGACGATGGCCATCTTTACATGGGTGTCGGTGTTGGTGATGATACAGAAACGGGTCATTTCGGATGCGGTACCGGCGGTGGTGTTGATCGCCAGAAACGGAGGCATCGGCTTGGTGGACTTGTTGACACCTTCGAAGTCGCGGATGTTGCCGCCGTTGCCGATCACCATACCCACACCCTTGCCGCAGTCATGGGAACTGCCGCCGCCCAGGGTTACAATGCCGTCGCACTTGTTGTCCTGGTATGCCTTCACGCCGTCAGCGACGTTCGTGTCGGTAGGGTTCGGTTCTGCGCCGTCAAATATAACCGCCTTGAGGCCGGCCGCTTCGATGTATTCTTTGATCTTGTCTGCTACGCCCATCTTGGACAACCCTGCGTCAGTAACGATCAGCAGCTTGGTGGCGCCAAGCGCCTTGGCCTGCTCTCCCGCTTCCTTCGAACAACCTACGCCCATCAGTGAAACCGTTGGAATGTAAAACCCGTACGTCTGATCTGCTAAAGCCATTTGTGTTCTCCTTCTCTTTCTGGTTTTTTTGAGTCACCACCGGTCAGGCGGTAAAACGGTTTTCTACGTATACGCACAACACATGCCAACACCGGAAATCCTCGATTGCGGCTCAGACGGATATTTATTTTATACTGTAATATCGGCGTATTACATTACATGCTCGAACTTACGGTAGCATCACTACCATTAACTTTGTTCTAAACCCGAACATCATCCATGTTCCACAGTGGATCATATGTTCTGCATTGGAACAGACCTGTCACCTTTCTCCGACAGACAATCCGGTTTGTTTTAAAAATTGTATGTCCGTTATAAATACGTCTCATTCCCCTGTAATCGCCGTATTTGAAGCCGATTTAAACAGGGCGCCTGCCGTCTCCTCCCTCTCCCTTCTCGAACTTGGTATCAAAATTGCCAAGCACCCCGTGCACGTGATTATTAGTTATTCAAACGTATTTCCCCCAGAGGGATGGTTGATATGAAACTGATTGACTCTCATGGCCGACGCATCAACTACCTTAGGCTTTCCGTCACGGACCGCTGCAATTTGCGTTGCAGTTACTGCATGCCGGCGGAAGGGATCCCCAGCCTGCAGCATGGAGACATGCTGAGTTATGAGGAGCTGCACCGCGTTGCGAGCGAAGCTGTTTCTCTGGGAATCGAGAAGATCCGGATAACCGGCGGAGAACCGCTGGTCAGAAAGGGACTGATCGGCTTTATCGAACGTCTGGCCTCAATTCCCGGCCTCAAGGAACTGGTTCTCACGACCAACGGCATTCTGCTTCGGGAGATGGCGCTCCCTTTACGCCGTGCCGGTGTTCAGCGTCTCAACATCAGCCTCGACTCGTTGAATCCGACGACTTTTGCTGCGATTACCCGCGGGGGAAATCTCGGCAAGGTATTGGATGGCATCGCCGCAGCCGGAGAGGCCGGGTTCCCTCCGGTCAAGATCAACATGGTTGTAATGCGCGGGGTAAACGACCACGAACTGCTGGATTTTGCCTCCCTGACCCTGGATAACCCTTACACAGTCCGCTTTATTGAATACATGCCGACCCTTCTGGATACCGACTGGAATTCCCGTTCACTTGAAGGACGTGAAATTCTCGAGCGCATCGGCGCCCACTATCCGCTGTTGCCGCTGGTGAGCGCCGAGATGGCCGGTCCGTCAAGAAACTTTAAAATCGGCGGCGCAGCCGGAGCGATCGGCATCATCACCCCGATCTCAGGTCACTTTTGTGAAAGCTGCAACCGTATCCGGGTCACTGCATCAGGTCTGGTGAAGGGGTGTCTGTTCGCCAATGAAGCGGTTGATCTCAAGCCATATCTGAGGAACACAGAAAATGGGGATTTACGGGAAATCATGCGACGAATCGTCATGGAAAAACCGGGGCGCCACCACCTGGCGGAAGAGGATTCGGGGCACGGCACTGTTGCCATGTCACGGATCGGCGGATAGTGCCTTGTAACACATACTTTTTCGTAGGTTGGGCAAAGGCGGTTTATGCCGTGCCCAACAGCCGCCAGTTCCCGTTGGGCACGCCCTGCTTTGCCCAACCTACGTTGTTTTAAATGCTAGAGAGGATAAAAACATGTCCGGAAAAATTGTAGCCGTAAGCATCAGCAAGGAAAAGGGGGAACGGAAGACCCCGGTCGCCTTTGTCGAATTAAGGGAGAACCACGGCATCGTCGGCGACGGCCATGCCGGAGAGTGGCACCGCCAGATAAGCCTGCTGGCCATGGAAAGCATTCACAAGATGCAGAAACTGGGGCTTGACGTCGGAGCAGGCGATTTTGCCGAAAATATCACGACCGAGGGAATCGACCTCGTGTCACTCCCGATCGGCACCAGGCTTGCGCTCGGTGAAGCGCTGCTGGAAGTTACCCAGATCGGCAAGGAGTGTCATACGCGCTGCGCCATCTATTACCAGGCGGGAGATTGTGTCATGCCGAAGGAAGGGATTTTCGCCAAAGTGTTGCAGGGAGGGGTGGTCAGGTGCGGAGAAGCCCTGACAAGACTCCTGGATGACCAGTCAACATTACTCACAAATAACGCTGGAGAGACAGTATGAGTACGAGAAGAAAATACAAAGAAATTACCAAGGACACCATCGTATCCGCACGCATCACCGACGACGAAATGTATAACGTCAGACAACTCATGCAGGAGACCAATCTGTCGGCGTCAGAGATCATGAGAAAGGCGTTTCACCTGCAGGTACAACGGTTCCATGAGAACGGAGCGCTGAGCAGTTCCTGCCTGTAAAACGTCCAAGGAGAGAGATTAATGCTCGTCATCACGTGTATCAAACAGGTCCCCGACACGACACAGGTCAAGATCGACCCGGTCACCAACACGCTCATCCGTGACGGGATTCCATTCATCATCAACCCCTACGACGTTCACGCCATTGAAGAAAGTCTGCGTCTCAAGGACCGTTTCGGCCTTCATACGACAGCGCTTTCCATGGGGCCGCCCAACGCCGAAGCAGCCCTGAAAAGGGCACTGGCACTCGGCATGGACGATGCGGTGCTCCTCTCGGACCGGGTCTTCGGCGGCGCCGACACCCTCTCGACGAGCAACGTGCTGGCGGCCGCCATCAGGAAAATGGCGGCAAACGAACCGCTGGGGCTGGTGATCTGCGGCAAGCAGACCATCGATGGCGACACCGCCCAGGTCGGTCCCGGCATAGCGGTGCGCCTGGGTCTGAGCCAGCTGACGCTGGTCGACCGGATCGAACATCTGGATTTTCTCTCGAACCGCATCCGCGTGCGGAGAAAGCTGGAGGGACGTTACGAGATCGTCGAGGCGCGTCTGCCGGCGATGATCACGGTCGTCAGGGAGATCAACCAGCCGCGCTATCCGACTGTGCCGATGCGGCTTCAAGCGGAAAAAGCGCCCATAACGGTCTGGGATAACGGCGATCTTGGGCTTGATGTCAGCACCATCGGCCTAAAGGGGTCCCCTACCTGGGTGAGCAAGATCTTCTCTCCGGAGCGGGCCAAGGGGGAGATGCTGGGCGACGGC
>JANYBN010000081.1 GCA_025360785.1 Geobacter sp. | reverse complement strand
CTGCCAGGTATTCCGACATCACCACCTTTCATTTTGAAGTTACCAAACCTGAGTGAAATAATTGATGAACCCACTGCAGGTGGGCATTTTCTTTATGTTATGTTATCTATAGCATCTAGCATGCCAAGCTGTAACAAGCTGATATTACAGCATAAATATGCACACGCGCATGACATTTCCAGATATTTCAAAATTCTTTTTACAAGACTGTCGGGATTTTTAACAGTTAGTTTGAGGAAGAGAGAGTTGATTTAAGGTAGAGTGAGATTGTACGGGGTTGAAGCATGACGTACTCGTTAGATTCCTTTCAATCAATCCGGAACCTTTCAGGACATCATCATCTACCGCCATAGCATCCGGAACAGGGCGTAATCCAACATTCGCACTGTTAGCGCAATGCAGATGATATACACCCTAACATTCCGGATAGTATTGTTAGACTATATTTATTTTTCACCAATATTTACTTCAGGGTGCGCTTTAACCCGATTTGCTTCGTTCACTTCCTTCACCACCGGTTTCTCTTCTTCCTTGGCAATAAGAGAATTTTGAGCATCTTCCGCACCCTTTTTGAAATTTTTGAGTGCGCCACCCACAGCAGCTCCTATCTGGGGAAGCTTGCCAGGTCCAAAGATGACCATGGTGATGACAAGAATAATTACCAGTTCCGGCATTCCTAGTCCAAACATAAGCTACCCCCTTTTTAAACTCATGCTGATAACTGCGGCACCGCATCTGACGTCAGGCAGGATTCCCAGACGTCATATCCGTCGTCATTGTTTAGTTGAGCCCGGATTGGTGAATAGATTGACATCAAGGTATTCACCAACACTGTGAACGTCTCCTTGGTCGGTTTTTTCGTCTCCGTACAGAGGAAGGAATCGACCGCCTCTTTCAGTTTGTCGCCACAATCAATGGGAGCATCAAGATACCTAATGCCAAGAGCGACTGTCTGAGCCAAATCCAGAAACACATCTACTGTAGGCTGTTGCGAAGATCCGCAAATTTTCTCCACCAGTTCCAGTTTTTCCTTCAGGAAAGTCTGGAATAAATCCGGACAGATATCATTGAGCCAGTAGCTGACGTACCAGTCACTGGCGGTCTGAAGAGCAGGGGCCAGCATGACAAAATGCTCCTGTTCGGTTGATGGATGAAAATAGCTGTTGGCGGCAAAGATCGGGTGAGCCTGTTCGCACAGCGTGGCATGACCTAGTTCGTGCAGATAGCTCAATTCGTTCACGGCGCTTTTGGCGCATAACGGCAGGCAAATCGTGTGGGCACGGTTGTGCGGATCAGAAACGATACGGACAGCCGGGATATCTTCCTGACGTTCGAGAGTGGACCAGGTAAGGGCTTTTTGGGTTTTTCTGATAAGGTTTCTCAGTTTCCTGGGTTTCATTGTTGGTCTCCTGTGCTCAGTAGTAATACCGCTAATTCAGAGAGGTTTCACTTGCAGCCGGCACCAGTGGCGGCCAGGCTGATCAGTCAGTGTCCTGACGGTCCATTATGACAATCGTAACAGCCGACCATGGTGCCCATGGCATATGCTTTCCGGCCTGTTCCATTGAAGCTAAAGGTGCGCGCCTTGAATGTTTTGGAGAGCTTTGTGCCCCGGAAGTCCGTGCCATGACATGTGGTGCAGTTTGCCGTGCCTGCTCTGGCGACCATGGCATGGGGAATAAGCCAGGAAGTGCCGATGACATGCATTCCATGGGGACCTTTGTTGCCCGGTGTGGCAATACCGCGCGTATGGCAGACTGCACATTCCGAGATGACGCCGGCATACCCCTGAAGCTGGAGGCTCTGTACATTATCGTTTGCCTCGGATGAGGCGTACTCCGCATGGGTCGCGCCGTGGCACGCTTCGCATTGCATTTTGCCATGGGTGACGCCCACTTTGAATAGCGCCATTACGCTGGAAAATTCACTGGCCGCCTGACGGAAATTTCCCGCGCCATCGAAGACGCTGGTGTCCTGAACGTAATTGCCGTCCGCCCCCTGGTAATGGCAGTTCTGGCATTTCGGGAGGTCTATCCAACCGTTTCTGCCGTCCGCCCCGACTTTGGTCATGACACCGTGACAGCTCTGGCACTCCAGCTTATCCGTGCCATCCGGGTTTTTGGCCGTTCCCATGATGCCCCGCAGACATTGGGTGGTCGAGCCGGGGTGGCAGTAATAGCATACCGACCGGGTCAGGGTCAGGTCCATAGGCATGCCGGTATTATCGTCCATGGCCCGTGTCGAGTGCCATGAATGGATCGATGTGGTCAGCTGTTTAATGCCTGCGAATCCCGTTGTGCCTAAAGCGTTGGAGGCGTGACACTTTGCGCAGAGAATCGGGGTGCCCGCATCGGCCGTGGCAAGAAGTCCGGTTGCGGCATAGCCATTAAAGGCGAGTGCCAGATCATATAGCGCTTTGCCAGTATTGCGGTTGTCGTGGATGAGCAGAATGTTCCTTTTCCAGTCCTTGCCGGGGTCGGGATCATTCACCCAGCCCAGCAACGGTTGAGCCGCCGGGTCACCCACATTTGAGCTATGACAGTGGCTGCAGTTTATTTCGTCGCTTACCGGCAGCACCACCTTGGTAGTCGCCAGGATGTTACCGGCAAGATCTCTGGCCACCACCTTCACCATCGGGTATCTGTTGGCGGTCATTGTGTCATCAAAAGGGGTAAGAGGTATTCCTTCAGCTTTCCAGTATCCCATGGCAGAGTCGTAGACCATCTGGGCCGGAGCTATTGACGGCGCCGGATTTCCGGCCAGTCCCACGTTTACGGCAGGCGCCGCCCCGAACAACTGAAGCACCCAGTCCCAGAAATTGGTTTTGCCGCTACTGGTGGAATTGATCGAGCCATGCGTATCGGTTGTCGCCTCGTAAGTGACGGTGACTCCGGATGTGACTAGTTTACCTGTCATGCCGTTAATCAGCTGGGCATGGAGATTGTTATACGGGGGGAGAATGGCAAAGACCGAATAATCGTGATCCATGCAGTGCATGCCGAGGTCGTTCCAGGCAATCAGAGCACACCTGCCGAACGTGGCGCCCTCGGACATGCTGCCGCCTGCCAATAGCAAGAGCGACAATACGGTCAAAAATATTTTTTTCATAGTGCCTCCAATTCACAAATAGTCTGTTTCTTGTCGATCTCGTTTACTTGTCTATGGCCGTTATTCCCGGTTTATCAAGCGGCTGCATACCCCGGCGCCAAGGCACCACAGGTATGCAGCCGTTTTGCTGATTTTGTAATTTTACTTATTATGGGATGACCACCATCGGTCGCATCATGTCGTGCTCCTCGTGCTCCAGAATGTGGCAGTGCCACACGTACTCATAGCCCCTGACACCCAGCAGCGTACTTGGGCTATATGGCACAGCGAAGGAGGTTTTGGGGAGGTCGAACTTCATGATGACGGTGGCCATTTCGCCAGGGTTCATCCTGATGGTCTCTTTCCACCCCTTTTCATTTTTGTCCGGCCCTCGGGCTGCGCCGACAAGGAAAGGAGTCGGATCCGCCGCCGCCCCGACACCGGCAGCGGCAGCCGCCAAATTGAAGCCGACGATGTCGATGCCCTGGCGCGAAATCAGCTGGGCGTTTACCAGATGGAAATGGATCGGGTGGGTATCCATGGTACGGTTGACAATCTTCCAAACTTCAGTGGTTCCGGCTTTCGGGTTCTCCGTGGCTGGATCCATGTACCCCCTGCTGAAGGTCACCGGATCCGCGACAAACGAACCATTGGGCTGCACACCAGTCAGGGCCGCAACAACGTTTGTGCCGAGCATCTGCTCCAGGCGGCCGTTTACATCGAAATCCTCGTTCAGGGTCAGAAATCTGGTCTTGACAGCATTGGCCGGGTTCAGGCTCTGTACCGACTGGAGGGGATTCATGGAAATGGGGTATTGCCCCAGAGCCACTTTCTTGATCAAGCTCATGGTGGACGGATCAGCAGCGCCTACCAACGATTTTACCTTGATCAGCATAAGGGTCCTGGTGTTGGGGCCGACACCTTTATTTGCCGGGCCGGCAGTGCCGCCAATCGGGGTCCAGTCAGGTTGACCGGAGTAGTAATCATTACGCGGGTCACCGCCGGGGAATGGGCCGGGTGCATCACTGTAAAGGATAAGCTTCTCGCCCGGAGCATAGCCGGCAAAATCGATCAGGACGTCGGCACGCTCGGCCGGGGCCAAGAGCAGGTTGAAGCTTCTGGCGTTGCCGACTGTCGGGCTGGCCGGATCAAGATCGAAGAGCACCGGTTTCTTCTCGGTGTTGAAGGCTGCCGGGAAAGGGAGGAAGCCCCCCTCGGTGCCGATCTGGGTCATGACCGGGCCAAGAATTGTTGTGGGTGCTTTGACCGGCAGGCCATTCGGGTCGAGCTCGGAGCCAAAGTTTGCCAGGGCGACGTCCGTGCCTGATATATCGGTTTTGTAGAGCTGAAGGTTATAAAACCTTGCCTGGGAACCGTTCAGGAACAGGAACCGGTAATTACGCGGCTCCACCTCCAGGACCGGATAACACATGCCGTTGATGACAATGGTGTCGGCAAAGAACTCAGGAACCGCCGAAGGAACCGGCAGCGGATTCGCCGGAGCTATCGGCGGCTGAGGCTGTGTGTCCCATCGCCCGGTATTTAGTCCAGGCGGATCGAGCGGCAGAGTAAAGGTAGTCGGGAGCGGCTGCCCGTTTGCAGGGCCTTCATAGACGCTCGGATACCAGAGGGTGCCGTCGTTATTGAAGCTCTTGTCCTGGAGGACCAGCGGCACCGTGTAGGCCAGACCGGGAATCATCTTCTGGTTGATCAACCGGGCCATGACATTGTCCGCAACAAAATAGCCGGCGGCCAATCCGGAGTAGGCGTTCAAGCGGGTCAGATTGTGGGCATGGTCGTGGTACCACATGAGCCGGCAACTCTGCTGATTCGGATAGAAATAGTGGAACGTGCCTGACTCTGGGGTGGGCATGTCGGGGACGGAGTAGATCTTGCCGTCCATGTCCTTTGCGCTCATTCCGTAGCTGCCGTTGGGATCAAACCAAGCAAAAGGGCCGCCGTCGCTGATCCAGGGGACAAAACCGCCGTGAAGGTGAACCGAGATACGGTTGTGTTTACCCACTTCATCCGGCATGGCCATGTCCGGCAGATTATCCACCGGCAGGATGTGGGTAGCCGGCAGATTGTTCCTCATGGTGATTCTGACCGGTTTACCGGCTGTGGCTACGATGGTCGGGCCTAGATACTTATTGAGCGCAGCCCCGGTTGTCTCGTCGGCATACCCCCACAGTTTGGTCGGCGCCAGACTGGGATGCATCTGCTGGGTGTACTGCTGTGCCACCAGTTTGTAATAGTCACTGCCGGCATAGGTGCCGCCATCGGCGGCTGCAACGTAAGCCGGGTCCAGCAGACTGGGTAGCGTCTGACCTGTGCCGAATTTTGCCAGTGTCGGCGTCTGGGAAAAGGCATACGCATTTTTTGGCCCCAGCCAGCGAAGAGGAAGCGGAAGCATCATTGCTCCTCCGGCCAGTGCACTGATTTGGAGAAATCTTCTTCGTGAGATCATAACAAACCTCCTTGATTCAAAGAGTTATTTTGAATCGGGTCTCGACTACTGACTAATAGTCGCAATGTTGAAGCTGCCGTTTTGGTACTGGCTTGCGCTGTTCAGCGCGCTGCTCTGGGTGATAGTGGCCGTGTTGCTGTTGCCGGTCTGGGACTGGATTGCGAAGTTGTCGATTGCATTCTGGGTGATGGACGCTGTGTTGCTGTTACCGGTCTGGGTCTGGTCGGCAATGTTGTTGTCAGCGCTCTGGGTGATATAAGCCTTGTTGGCGGAGCCGCCCGACTGAAGCTGGGCAGCAAGGTTGCTGTCGGCGCTTTGGGTGATGTAGGCCTCATTGCTTATGGCTGTGGCTTCCTGGGTCTGGGTGGCGCTGTTGAAGTTGCCCTGTTGCATAATCTGGGCAATTCCTGATGTGCCATGCTGCCACTGGCCGGCGTAGTTGCCGGTGCCGTTCTGGAGGATCCAGGCGTTATTCGCGTTGCCGGTCTGATACTGCTCGGCGCCATAAGAACCCCACCCCAGACCGTTGCTCCCGGTCTGATTGATGGCGGCGGTATTGGTCGATCCGGTCTGACTCTGGAATGCACCGTTGGTAGAAGCGCCAGGGGTGGATTGGCTGATCGTGGCGCTATTGCCGCTGGCTAGCACGTCCTGCCACTGTTCGGCATAGCCCATGCCCGGGCCGCTCTGGGTGGCGTTCATGATCAGATTGTTATTCCCCAGCTGATACTGGTAGGAAGTATGCGCTCCGCCACTCTGGGTTATAACGGCGGCATTGCCGCTGCCGCTCTGCAGTTGATAGCCCCAGCTGAAACTGGCGGGGTCGAGCACGAAGCCCTGGGTGATGGTGGCCAGGTTGCTGTTTCCCGACTGGGTCTGATGGCCCCAGTTGTCGTTGCCGACCTGGAAGATGACCGCCTGGTTGTTGCTGCCCGACTGGTATTGCTCGGCGCCATAGGTGCCACCGGTGCCGGGCAGGTTGTTAGTGCCTCCGCTCTGGCTGATGAACGCTACGTTGTTGTCACCCGATTCTTCCTGATAGGCGGTGTTGCCGTCGCTGGTCTGGATGATATAAGCCCCGATGTTGGCGGCATTGTTGTTGTTCCCCGTCTGGAGCTGCTGAGCGCTGTTACCATTGCCGCTCTGGGTAATGGTGGCAAGGTTGCTATTGCCGAACTGGAGTTGAGTGGCGGCTTGGTTAAGGCCGCTCTGGGTGATTGCGGCGATGTCTCCCTGGACAGCTGGGGCGGTGTTGAGATCGACTAAATTAGCCGCACCCTGTCCCTGGAGGGCGGTACTGCCCGTGGCCGCAGTCTGGTCGATAGTGGCCTGATTGTTTGTGCCTCCTGCTCCCACCTGGAACTGGGTGGCAAGGTTTCCGGCAGCCAGTGCTGTCGAGGCGATGTAGGTGAATGCCAGGGTAAGGGTAAGTTTTGTTAATATTTTTCTCATAATTCAATCTCCTTTCTTTATGATTTTAACTGCGTTGATCTCTGCTTTTGCACGGATCCGTCTCTAAACCGAATCACAGTTATCTCACCTCCTTTTTTATAAGGCCTGACCATCCCCCGGGGGAGTCTTAGCCTCTGGTTTCTCCCGTGTGATGCGCTGGGATGTTAATGTGCATATTATTCAGCATAAAGCGTGCCTGCTGATAATCAACTGAATTTACTATTGTTTTGCCCTCAAACGCTTTGATTTTTAGAAATATTGTTAGCTGCATCGACACAAGTGTAAATTTATCGACAGCTATTGGTGCGCTTAAGACAGCGCTTGCAGTATGGCCACTTGATGATGTGACACGAATGCCGTTTATTTATGTGTTTGCTGAAATTGGCTGAATGGTTCTGTCTGGATTTATTACACTTGAAATTGCGGTGGCATGGCAGGTAACTATATGTAATAGCTATATTTAATATGTGTAATATCTATATTCAGGCAATGTAGTCAGTTTGTCTTACAAACACTAATTTATTGGGCAACTAAGCTAAATTACAGGGGAAATAGATCTCTTACAGGTTGAATGCATGTAAAACATCTCGACGCTTTTCCATTGCCCACCCAGCTGCAATTCAAAATACCTAGTATTTACAGTTTGTTACAAGTTGGTATACATATTGTAATAGCTTCATCATCAATTTGCCCCTAACTCAGGTAGTCGAGGTGATCCAGCAGTACATCCGATAGGAAATCCGCCAGCTGCAACGCGGTGGGAAATCAGAATGAGATATTGCTCCATGATTCAGAAAATACAGCGCGGCATCAAATCCGCTATCGCAATTGCAACATTTGTTGCAAGCGTGACACTTGTAGCCGGGGAATGCCTTGCCTGGGACGAAGCGGACATTTTGAGTCAGGAAGAAGGCCTTTGGTCCGAAATCGGTAAGAGATTTGAAGGAGGTGATGCAATATTTTTTGAGTACAGCAACCAGTTCGGTCTGTTGCAGGACGGCAATAACAACGTTGCAATGCTATCTCAAGGTGGAGCTGGCAACCTGGTACTGGTCAGTCAGAAGGGTTCAGAAAATATCGCCTTAATAGAACAGCTGGGCGTAGCAAACATTGTCCTGCTTCGCCAGTACGGACAAGGCAACGTCAGCGAAATTGTTCAGAATGGGGAATGTAACATAGCCAATCTTGTTCAGTCAGGCGTCGGGAACCAGCTGGCCGTTACCCAGAATGGAATCGGGCAACGGGTGGCTATAACTCAGGAAGGTTCATACGGCAAAGTCTCGGTAAGTCAAAGCGGTTTCTAAACAGGTTGATCTGGCCTGTCAATCCAATATAAGGAGGTACTACTAATGAGCGGATGAATTTATCATTAAAAAACAGAGTAGATAATCATGTCAATCTGGGGACTCATAACCTCACTAATCAGAAAAGGAGAAAACCATGAAAAAAATCTACAGGACAATATTGTCGGCATCTGTTTTCGCACTCTTCGCCACCTCGGCAATGGCAGCTAATAACATTGCGGACATTGTTCAAAACGGCAATGGCCAGTCGGCCACCATCAGCCAATCAGGCAACACGGATCAGGCCTATATATATCAAGACGGCAACACCGGTAACAACGCCACGGTGACCCAGACCAACACGAGCAGCGGAAATATTGCCACAATCTACCAGATAGTCGGCAGCTCCCAAAATAACGGGATTATCACCCAGGAAGGTGGCTCAGGAAACTCAGCGACCAGCACCCAGGGAGGCAGTTTAAACAACTCCAACATTCTGCAGAACGGCAATAGGAACACCGCTACAACAGTCCAGCAAGGTATTATCGATGATAATCTTCTGGTAGGTGTAAGTCAAGTTGGCGACGACAATACCGCCTCTGTGACCCAGAGTGGAAGTGGTAATATTGGCACTATTACACAGAACGGCACCTTCAACTCCGCGACCATCCAGCAAAGCGGACTCAGTGACTACGCCAATATTAACCAGAGCGGCTACTCCAACGAGAGTGTAATAGCGCAGTCTGGCGGTACATTAAACACCGCCTCAATTATGCAGAATGGCGACAAAAACTATTCGAGCATCAAACAGAACGGCAACCACAACTCTGCAACCGCAACACAGACCGGAAACGAAAACGCCTTGGCATATGTATGGCTGCCAGGGCATCCGTTTGGTGACTGGACCCGTGAAGTAGGCATAAACCAGAATGGCGATTACAACCAGGCCAATGTGTCTCAAAACGGTACCGGAAACTGGAACAAGGTTGATCAAAGCGGCAACTTCAACATCGCCAACATGACGGCGACCGGAACCAATTGGGAAGCCAATATCACCCAGCACGGGACCGGCACAAGTTCGCTTGAAGCCAACATCGCCACCATCGACCAGCTTACTGACAGCTACAGCAGGGCTTACATTACCCAGGACGGCTTCTCCAACTCCGCAGACATTAATCAAATTAGTGGAACTCAGAATATTGCCAGCATTAACCAGCTTGGCAGCCTCAACCAGGCAACAATCAACCAGGGCGGCCAATTCAACAATGCAACCGTTAATCAGCACGGCATCGGCAATATCGCTTTAATAGCCCAGAACTAACTCAATATATGCAAATTTCCGAAACGGAGGCCGGCTGGTAATTTCAGACCGGCCTCCTGATAAAACTGCAAGTGTGATTTCAACCTCGCTTGATTGCCCAGACCGGTCAGTTTTTCGGTTGGCCTGGACAAAGATCACTTTGAGAACTCCAAAACACCCACCTGCAAAACAAATAACACTCTTACTTTCCCATTATTTTGTAATATGTTACTGCGACAATAAGTATCCATCCCATAAATATCTAACAATCACCCACTTCCCAGGCAGCCCCATTATTCAGCTAACACACTGCTTTTGCACATTATTTCAGTCTTCCACATTTTGGCATATTTTGTGGTTGACACATTATAGCAGTCGCACCCACTGCCTCCTAACCATCCCAGCTTGAGCGAAGTGGATAACCAGGTAATGCTAAAAATTAATAACATGCTGCACGGTGTTTGGCGCAAACTTTCCGCTACGATTGTTACGGTCATCTTTATAATGGTGGCAACACCGGCCAAGTCCCAGGTTGAGATAAATGGTCTCATCATCGACGAGAGCCGTACCGTGACCGGCCGTGAATTCTACCGGGAATTTTTCGAATCATGGGGGGAGCCGACCGTAGACATCACCTACGACATCGTGATCAAGGAGATCCCCGACGCTCGATGGGGAAGCATGTTGAGCATAGATATTAACGGCACTACGGCCTGGCGCAAGATACTGCAACCCCGTTCGGGAAAGGCCCGCGAAGAAGCACGTGCGAGTGTCCCGCAGGTGCGACGGTTTCTAGAATATCTAAGAACATCTACTGAGGAAAAATCCGGAGATCTTGTTGGAGACGGCTATTAAACAGGGAGGAAGCGATGATGAAACGTATATTATTAATTTCGCTGGCACTGTGCATTAATACCGGAACTGGATGGGGGACAGAAATTGTCTACACCCCGATAAACCCGTCATTCGGCGGCAACCCACAAAATGGTGGTTTTCTGTTGAGTAGCGCAGAGGCCCAGAACAAGTTTACCGCGCCGAAAACGCCGGTTACTGTCAAAGATCCCATCGATACGTTCAAGGACATGCTCCTCAATCGGGCCTTAAACACCCTTTCCTCCAGAATAATCGATGAAGCCTTTGGTACAATCGCCGGCGGAAGCACGGGCCTTACCGGAGGACATTATACATTCGGCACCTATACTATTGACGTCATCTCCACCGATCCAAGCGCAATAACAGTCAGCATTGCCGATTCGTCAACAGGTCGGACAACAACCGTGGAGGTGCCCGCCTATGCAGAACTCAGCAAATAACACCATAGGCATGAAACGCCGGCACTGCGCAGCTTTGTCACAGCAGTTTGCCGTACTGGCCGCAGCATTATTGCTGACCGGATGCATGAACTCGATGGCGACCTTTGCTACATCAGCCGCTACCATCTCGCCACCATCAAAAAACAACAGGGATATTGTCCAATTACCCTTACCTTCCGGTAAAATCAAGGTAGCGGTCTACAACTTCCGTGACCAGAGCGGGCAGTACAAACCGCTTCCAGGCGTCAGCTCGTTCTCAACCGCCGTAAGCCAGGGCGGGACATCAATGCTGACTCAGGCCCTCAAGAATTCTGGCTGGTTCCTGCCGGTCGAACGCGAAGGACTGCAAAACCTGCTTACAGAACGGAAAATTGTTCGGGCATTTATGGAAAAACAAGGTCTCAATCCCGAAAAGGAACTTCCACCGCTTGAAATGGCAACCATTCTGATCGAAGGTGGGGTCATCGGATACGACACCAATATCGTAACCGGAGGACTTGGCGCCAAGTATTTTGGACTTGGTGGTGACGTGCAGTTCCGGGGAGATCAGGTCACGGTTGCGTTGAGAGCAATAGATATGCGGACGGGGCGGGTTTTAAAGACGGTGTCAACTACCAAAACGGTTCTTTCCAGGGAAATAAGCGCGGGAATATTCCGGTATGTGAGTTTCAAAAGGCTTCTCGAAATCGAAGGGGGGATCAGCACAAACGAGCCGGTTCAGATCGCGGTTATGGGAGCAATCGAAAAAGCCGTCTCTACACTTGTAATCGGAGGGATTCTTGAAAACCTCTGGGCGCTCAAAGATCCCGCTGATATGTCGTCCGAGCCTATCCGGGAGTATCTGGATGAAATGCGGGGTACGAACAAAGAAGTAGAAGAATATGCAAAAATCCTAGAAAAAGAAAACAAGTAGCAAGCTAACTTCAATCCCCTCCCCCGCCAAGGGGGAGGGATCTTACTTTTGCAAGAGGCTCTAATTTATCTGATAACCCTCGCAGGGCTTCCAACAGCAATAACACCTGCCGGAATATTCGAAAGCACATTTGAACCAAGCCCCACCAGGGTCCCCGCGCCAATGGAAATATCCTCTCGCAGCTTCGTTCCTGAACCTATATAACAATTTGGACCAAGGTGGACAGATCCTGAGACTGAAACATTCGAACCAACGCAGCAGTAGTCACCCATGTCACTGTCATGGGAAACAACAGTATTTGGCAATATGACACAATGTTTACCAATACTGACTCCGCAACTTATGACAACATTGGGCATAATGATGGTGTTGCAGCCAATTGTTGCATCCGGAGCTATGACTACTGAGGGATGAATGATCTTTGCAAATCTTGATTCATCCAGATTCAGGCTTGCGATAATCTTTTTGCGTTCAGGAAAGCTGGTCGGGCTGCCGGGGACCGCCAGAACAAAAGCATCCGGGAAATCTTTTAAAACATCCCTGCCTCCCAGGACTTTAATTCCGCAGCATTCCTTGCCATGCCGGGACTGGTCGTCATCGATGAATCCCAGAACATCCCACTCCATATTTCTCTCATTCATCGCAAATACGGATATAAGAGCCTCTCGCGCATTACCGCCGAACGGAAATAAAATCAGCTTACTGGACATAAGTCATCACCCCTTCCACAACCTCTTCGACGTCCTTCTCTTTCATGCCATTAAATAGAGGAAGAAGAATTACGGAATCCCTCACGCTTTCCGAGTGTTGCAGTGGCGCGTTCGAGGCGTACGGCGGTTCCTGATGGGCATTCATTATTCCACGGCGTGTCGAAATACCGTTGTCCAGCAGGTGCTGCATCAGTTCGTCACGTCCTACCGGCGAATCTTTCAGGAGTTTCACCGGAAAACTCTGCCAGTTTGTTTTACAACATGTGGATTCTTGCGGGAGCTCCAGCCAGTTGATGTCTTTCAACTTTTCATGATATAGCGCCGCAATTTGCCTCCGCTCAATCAGAAATCCGGGCAGTTTTTTAAGTTGTTCAATGCCTATGGCCGCCTGCAGGTCTGTTATTCGATAGTTATATCCTGTCGTTACGTAATCCTCAAATAGCACCTTGTCGGCACTATGTCTTACCGTATCAGGAACGGACATGCCATGTTGCCGCAGAAGACGAAACTTCCTGTCATGATCGGGATTGGCTGTCGTTATCATGCCGCCGTCTCCGGTTGCCACAATCTTACGCGGATGAAATGAAAAACAGGCGATGTCACCATGAGGTCTGCCTATTTTCTGCCAACCTTCAACACTGTATATTTCGCTCCCTACAGCACAAGCCGCGTCTTCAACCACAGGAAGATTGAATTCAGCGGCAAGTGAGAGTATGGCATTCATATCGCAGGGCATTCCCATTTGATGAACCGGTATAATTGCGGCGACGCGGCCTGTCGAACGCTGCGTTGAAGTTGAATTGGCGTCAATGAAATCACACAGTGGCGACTCTCCGACAGCGAGTTTGGAAACGTTGAGATAAAACAGCCCTTCGGCCCTCACCTCGCATTCTTTGTACAGACACTGCCTGAGACTTTCCGGAGACATGTTGCAGGTATCCGGATCGATATCGACAAAGACCGGTTCGGCGGAGCAGTGCCGAATCGAATTTGCCGTGGCGATGAATGAATGACTCACGGTAATGACCACGTCACCCGGCTTTACACCGACTACAAGAAGTGCAAGATGCAGGGCCGATGTACAGTTGGAAACAGCGCAGGCGTGGGGTGCGCCGACATAGGCTGCAAAGTCTTCCTCGAACTGCCTTACTTTCGGCCCCTGCGTAAGCCATCCGGAAAGGATTACTTCTTGAGCCGCCTCCCACTCTTCTTTGCCGAGACAAGGTTTCGCTATTGGAATCATTTTGTGTACCTCACCGATACTATTTTTGATAAAAACGGCAATTGAACCGCAAAGACTCAGGCTCACTCCTGTCTGAGCAGAACCTCCCTACGCCACGCTATAAGCCGTCTCAACCCCTCTTCCACGTTTACCTTTGCCTCAAATCCGAGAATTTTTTTTGCCTTTCTCGTATCTGCCAACCGCCTTGGGACAGGGTTCACGGTACGTTCCGGCATAAATTCCGGTTCGAGAGTTGACCCCGTGACTTTGAGAAGTTTTCTGAGCAGTCCTATCAGACTGGTCTCAGTCCCGCTTGCCACATTAAAAACCTCGTCGGTAACATCTGATTCCATAGCAAGGATATTGGCATCAATGACATCGTCAATATAGACCATATCCATGGTTTGGGCGCCATCACCAAAAACAATTGGAGTTTGTCCGGCTTCAATCCGGTCGAGCCACCGGACAAGGACTTCAGTGTACTTGCCGTCAATGTCCATCCGTGGGCCGTAGACGTTAAAATAGCGCATTGCAACATACTGCAGACCATACATCTCGGCAAATGACCGAACCATCCCCTCCCCCGCCACCTTTGCAGCTCCGTAATATGTCCGGTTATTGTACGGGTGGTGTTGTTCACTGGTGGGGAACAGATCTGCCAGCCCGTAAATAGACGCTGATGACGCATACAGCAATCTGCCCACTTTCTGTTCGACAGCGGCCTGGAACACGTTATGCGTCCCCATGAGCATGACCTCCATGGCTTCGCGGGGATTGTCGGCACAGGCCGTAATTCGTATGGCCGCCATATGGAAGATACCGTCTATTCCTGTAGTCAGCTCCTTGAGCAGCCCCTGGTCACGGATGTCCCCTTTAACCAGCTGAACTCTGGGATCTTTCAGTTGTTCATCGATGTTGTGCATGCTGCCGCGCACGAAGTTATCCAGCAGAATTATCTTCGCTGCCCCTCCGGCCAAAAGCCTGTCGGCTATGTGAGAGCCCATCAGGCCGGCGCCGCCGGTGACTAGAAAGTTGTTACCTTGTATTTTCATTTAGTTACCCTCACAAGTTCTTACAGTCAAACGAAGACATGAACACTCCAATCAAACGACACCTTCCAAATCAACAGTGTATTGTTCTTCCTCATAAACCGGCAGCGGGAGGTATTCCGAAGCAGACTGAGACAATGACCTGAACGCTTCATGCACCGCCATTGACACCATAACCAGCTGTTCAGTGGTCATTTCTGCAAACATCGGCAGAGAAAGGACTTCCTCCGCAGCCGCTTCGGTATATGGAAAATCCCCGGCCTTGTAACCGAGATCCTCGTATGCCGGCTGAAGATGAACCGGTATCGGATAATGAATTCCGGTTTGAATTCCATGCACAGTTAATGCTTTCTGAAAAGCATCCCGCGCCGGGACACGAACTGCGTAGATATGATAGACATGGCGGTTGAAAGGCATCTGACATGGCGTTTCAACTCCGGAATCCATCAAAAGCACATTATATCTCTGTGCATGGCTTCGGCGCGCTTCGGTCCATTCCTCCAGATGCCGGAGTTTGACGCGCAGGATTGCACCCTGCATTCCCTCCATACGATAGTTATAGCCCTTCAGAACATGGCGATATTTGCTCTCCGCACCCCAATCGCGCAGCATGCGAATCGCTTGAGCATATTGCGGGTTATTGGTAACCACCATGCCTCCCTCGCCATATGCACCGAGGTTTTTGCCGGGATAAAAACTGAAGCAGCCCATATCGCCGATACTTCCGACCCGGCGCCCCTTGTATTCGGCCCCATGCGCCTGACAGGCATCCTCGATAACAATCAGTCCGTGTCTCTTGGCGATCTCGATTATGGGGTCCATGTCGGCAGACTGACCGTGAAGGTGTACCGGCAGAATAGCCTTGGTACGAGGCGTAATTGCTTTCTCGATTTCATTCACGTCCATCGTCAACGAATCAGGATTGATATCGACAAAAACAGGCTTGGCGCCGGTGTAAACAATTGCCGCTACCGTTGCAACGAAGGTAAAGGAAACCGTAATCACCTCGTCTCCCGGACCGATACCGGCTGAAAGCAACGCAAGATGGAGGGCGCTGGTGCCGGTATTGACCGCAATGCCGTGACTGGCGTTCTGATAGGCGGAAAACTCCCTTTCAAAGGCCGCGACTTCATCACCCAGGATAAAAGAGCAGTTATCCAGAACCCTGTTGACAGCCGGTTGAATCTCCGCTTTGATCGATTGATACTGTGCCTTCAAGTCCAGATACGGAACCTGTTTCTGCCCCTCATCCCTGACTGCGACATCACTGTCGATACCTCGCACGAAGCGGGCCGGAATCCCTGCAACAACGACATTCGCCGGAACATCCCTGGTAACAACACTTCCTGCTCCAACGATGGCATTTTCACCAACGGTGACGCCGCACAGAATCGTTGAACTCGTGCCGATTGAAGCTCCCTTCTTCACCAGAGTCGGAACGCATTCCCAATCAGCGTCAGTCTGCAAATTCCCGTTTGAGGTGGCACGCGGATACTTGTCATTAATGAAGGAGACGTTGTGCCCTACAAACACATCATCCTCAATTGTTACTCCTTCACAGATGAATGTATGGCTTGAGACCTTGACGTTTTTGCAGATTCTGGCATTTTTCTGGATCTCTACAAAAGCGCCGATTCTTGAGTTATCACCGATCTCGCATTCGTAAAGGTTAACGAAATCCGCTATTCTTGTATTTTCACCCAGTTTTACGTCCCTGATACTCTGCTTGGAACTGTCACTCATAATCTGATCTCCTTTCCCCGATGTTTTATTGACATCTCCGACGCTTCCAGTATTTTCACGACGTTCAGTCCGCTGACCCCGTCGGTCAGGGAGCTGCGTCCCGTTTGTATGCATTCTGTAAACTCACCGATCATGCGGCTAAGCGCCTCGGTTTGATCCAGCCTGGGCGCCCACATATCTCCCATGCGATAGGAAACCCGGACATCAAGAACCCCTTCCGGAGAGGTGATGTCCACCCCGCGGTCGTAAACCTTCACCTTCTCACTCACCTCCATGTCATCATAATGAATCGTCTTTTTACTGCCGCCGACCAACATGGTGCGGATCTTGACCGGTGAGAGCCAATTGTTGTGAAAGTGGGCGATCATACCGCTGGGAAAGTAAACGGTCAGATAAGCTACGTTCTCGTGACCGTTGCCGACATGACAGGCGCCTGTGGCGCATACGCTTGATGGCCTTTCCTTTACCAGATGCTCCAAAATGGCGATATCATGGGGAGCCAGATCCCAGAGGACATTGACATCACGCTGGAACAAGCCAAGATTGATGCGTACCGAATCAAAATAATAGAGGTCGCCCAGCTCGCCCTGTTCCACGATCTCCTTCATCTTGCGCACCGCACCGGTGTATATGAAGGTATGATCTACCATGTACGTGATCTTGTGCTTTTCGGCGAGATCCAGGAGTTTTTCGGCCTCAGCCACCGATGTGGTGGCCGGCTTTTCCAGGAGCACATGCTTGCCGTGTTCCATGGCCTTGCGGGCAAAATCGAAGTGGGTGGCCACCGGTGTGGATATGGCGATCGCATCCACCTCCGGATTGTTCAGCAGATCATCATAGTCTGTAGTTGTATCAATCGAAGGGTATTTTGCTCTTAACTGAGCAAGGCGATCCTCGTTGGCATCACAACAGGAGACTACGCACGCATCTTTCGAATCCTGAATATTGCGAACCAGATTCGGGCCCCAATAACCGTAACCGGCAACAGCGACTTTAATCATGACAGCTGACCTCCTGTGAAATTATTGCTTTAGCGCTTTTCCTGCCATCCAGGCATTCACTCGCCGAAGAAAAGCTAAAGTTTTCCAATAGGTGACGTATTTTTAGCTCCATGCGATCAAGGTTCAGATAATGTCTAAAACGAGACTTAAGGCCGGCCTGAATGCGCGGTTGATCCGGATCAATCTCCCACGGATGAAAATAGACAATTACCGGCTGTTTCTCTTTGCTGTTGATTGACTGAATGGCCCGTCCGACCAAAGCGGCAGGAAGAAGCCTCAGATAACCGCCCCCGGCAATCGGCAACTGAGATTGCCAACTACCCATTTTCAGCAGATAGGTTGATATCGGGAATTCATGTATTTTGCCGGAATGCGTAGATATTTCATGAGGAAATCGCTTTCCACCCGGAATGCCGTATATATCGTGAGTAATGGGGAAGATACTTGAATCGTAGGTAAAACCCTCTTCTACAAGAATATCTAGTGCCCAGAGCGACTTTGTCATGATTGAATAGCTTGGGGCGCGATACCCGTACACATGCGCCCCGCAGATATTCTCCAGAATCGTTTTAGCTTTAGACACATCCTTCCGGAATTCTTCCGGAGTGAGGCGATATACCAGCTGATGAGCATACCCGTGGCAGGCGATTTCATGACCCCGACGGTGGATCTCTCTCACCAGAGAGGGGAGTCGCTCTGCAACCCATCCCAGCACGAAGAACGTCGCCCTCAAGGCAAATTCGTCCAGCATGTCGAGGATGCGCAAGGTGTTTCCTTCGACCCGGAGCGGATATGTGTCCCACTCATCAGGCTTTATATGTCGTTCAAATGCCGTCACATGAAAATAATCTTCGACGTCTATGGTCAGAGCATTTATCATCGTTAGCCTCAGAATATTTTTTTGATCTCGACAATCACGCGGTTGACATACCGGTTGTCTGATGCAATGCCTGGCGAGTAGTAATAGTCCACGTAAATATAAGAAAGTGAGGCTGTCAGTTGATCGGCCAGAAGATAGCTGAATCCGGAATCGACCTGAAAGTGCCTTGTATAACTGCCCAGGAGAGGCTGATCGTACTTTTCGGCCGTAAAGGCAAGCCTGCAGTTCAATTTAGAGAGGAGTTCGTAACGTCCCTGAGCGGTTGCTCCGTATTTCTTTGTCTGTAAAGTATCCGTTTCTGTCAAAACGTATTCGGAATAGTACGGGAAGAGGCTAAGGGTCCCGCGCTGAAAACGTTTTTCAAGGTTTCCGCTGACAAAGCTTTCCTGCACAATATTACTTAATGGGTCTTCGTCGTATTTCACACCTGTGGTAATGGTTGCGGTAACGGTATCAAAGACGTGTGTGAACCCGGCATTCCAGACAACGCTGTTGAGACCATGCCCACCGTCGTAGTCGATCCATGTTTTTCCCGCCTGAGCAAAAAAGAACGATTTTTCCGCATACTCGAAACGAAAACCGCCAAGCGCCCGGTTCTGGCTGAAATTATCGATATAGGCCAACTCCCTGACAAAGAGATAGTCGGCTGTCAGATTCCATCTTTTCGTCAATTCATATGTCACATCAAGAAAGGCAATATGGTCAGTCTTGTCGACACCTGAAGCTCCGAAATAGCGGGTGTCGATGAATCGATAGCCGGGTTTAACCGAGATTCTTTCACTGGGATGTAACGTGAAATACGGAGAGGCGGTGACCACATTACGGTCAGTCTGGTTGACAAACAGGCTTTCCTGCGTCACATCCCTGGTTACGTCCAGTGAAACCCGCTGATATGCGTCGTTGACATCGAGATATAATAAATCTTCTACCGCAGTCAGATGCCCTTTCGCACTAAGTGCATGTGTTATCTCATCCTCATGATTTTTCCTGGCGTAATGCCGGTAGTCAAATACGTAATCCAGATCTCCCTTCAGTGCCGGTGCTTTGTAACTCATGACAATCCCCGGAAGTGTTCGGGTGATGTAATCCGAAATGCGGTTGGTGTTTGTCTCGAAAACATTATCAGTAAACTCCTCACTGACAGCTAAAGAAGGGTGCGCTTCAAATTCGGCTCCATGTGCGACAGTTGTCACTGAAAAAAAGCTGACAAGCATGATTTCCCTTAGTACCTTCGACATGAATTCCCCACCGAAGTCCTCAAATCAAATTTTAAACATGCGACCGAACATATTTCCAATGTAAGATTGCGTGCTTGCTTCACTGCTGAATTCAGCCGTTTTTTCGTTTTCATTGGCCAGGTTACTTTTGTATGAATTTCTCAGGAGCGCACCCGTCTGTTCCTGATGAGACTTAAGCGTCTTCTCAAGATCGGTGATTTTTGCTGCCATCTCCTGAAACATTTTCTTGTTGGACGACTCTGATTCTCTTCCCAGATTATCGAGTCGTTCATTAATTCCCTTGATCAGTCCGGAGAATTCCGGTTCGGCGCAGACAGCAATAGAAGGAAACTCAACATTGTTATCTTTTGTAATGTGTCCATCCAATGACTCGCTTCCCCAATAATGGTATTCAAAGTCAAGGTCTCCTATAATATCCAGCACCAGAGCGGCTTCAATGATTCTGGTTTCCTCGGCAAACGCTGCCAGCAGGATGAAATCGCAAATAATGTTGATCAGTCTCGGAATTCCCCTGCTGTACGTAAAAATAATCTCGAATGTTTCCTGGGAAAAACATGCAGCGTCCCTATCCCCGGCCTTTTCCAGACGATGCAGAATATATTGTTCAATTTCGTATCTACTTAATGGCTGGATATGGCAGTTGATGCTGATTCGCTGACGAAGTTGAACCAGTGATGCCGATGCCAGTGTTTTTCGCAGTTCAGGCTGTCCAACAAGGATGATCTGCAGAAGTTTTGCATTGTCGGTTTCCAGATTTGAAAGCATCCGGATCTCTTCCAGTAGATCGTGATCCAGATTCTGGGCTTCATCAATAATCAGAACCGGATGATTTCCCTTAACAAACTGGTCAATCAAAAAGGTATTCAAATCCCTCAGCAATGTGATTTTGTCCTTGTTCAGTATGGACAGGCCGAAGTCGTCATTAATCATGGCGATCAGTTGTTCCGAATCAACCCGCGTATTGAAGATCTTGGACAAAACAACATTGTTGAGATTTTTTTTGATAAGGTTCCTGATGAGAGTCGTCTTACCGGAGCCGACTTCACCGGTGAGGAGAATAAATCCAACCCGCTCTCTGATGCCGTAGTCCAGATAGGAAAGCGCTTTTTTATGCGAACTGCTCATATACAGAAAATCCGGATCAGGCAGGAGATCGAACGGCTTCTGTGTCAGGTTGAAAAAGGCCTCGTACATTAATTATCCCCTTTTTGTAAACCCAACCACCCCCACCCCCTTTGTAAGGAAGGGAGCTTAAAACCCGCTTAGAGAAGTAGGTTAAGCTCCCCCTCCTTCCTCCAAGGAGGGGGTTGGGGGGTGGTGGTTCACGCATTATCTTCGCGGCAATAATTGTAACGATCGGGCTGAAATTCGGTCGCCGCTTCATTATAAACAATGCCCAGCATCGGAGGCCCTTTGATGCATTCCAGCGTTTCCTCAATATTGTGTAAAGTAACAACTCCTTCCTTTGCTACCAGTACGATGCCGTCAACAATGGCACTCAGCGAACGGGTCTCGGCAAATGGCAGCACGGGTGGAGTGTCGATGATGATATAGCGATCATGGTAACGGTTTTTTATCTCGAGAAAAAAAGTCTTCATCCGTTGTGAGGTAAAAACTTCCGCAGGATTTGTCACACTCCGACCAGCCGGTAAAAAGGAAAGTTTCCCGATACCGGTTCGAATAAGAGCCTTCTTGAAATCGGCGCCATCAAGCAGGCAATCCGTAAGTCCCACAGAATTTTCAATGCCCAGATAGCTGTGAATTGATGGTTTTCTAATATCGGCGTCCACAAGCAGGACAGTGTGATCAAATTCCTGGGCCAGACTCAATGCGAGATTAAGGGAGGTCAGACTTTTACCTTCACCGCCTACGGCACTGGTCACCATCAGCATGTTCAGAAAAGTCCCCTTTTGGGTCAGCCTGACAATAACCGTTTTCAGCTTGCTGTATTCTTCCGCTGCCTGTGTGTGGGGGTTATTCACGGTTACAAGCAATTGGCTCGTCACATTAATTCTCTCCGTAATAACGGAAGGAGGAATATGAACCTTGGGTTTTTGGGAGGGGGCAGGTATAGGGACCACATCAACCCGGAGCTTTGCAGCTTTTTCAAGAGCTTCCTCAATTCTGCTCATATGATTCCCCTTCAATAAAGTAACTTTGATCAGCGGCTTATTTAAGAGTCGAATTTTTCAGCTGCGTTTCTATGCCGGCAGAGCTGGAGGTTCCGTTGAAGTAATTCCCAAACAACTCCAGAGGGATTGTTGCCAGAATCAGCATGAAGCATGCTGCTGCGATGCCGTAAAACCAGTAATCTCTCTTGCGAGACGCATTCAATTCGATCGGATTTTCAATTTTGGGTACCACCGCCAGAATCTGAACACCCAGAGATTTAAGAGATTCAACGTTCCGAACGGACTTATCCAGATGATCAAGCAGCATTAGAAAGCCAAAGCTTGCCGCCAGACCTCCAACGATTCCGAGCAGGATTATTTTCACCCGTTGCGGACTGACCGGTTTGGTCGGAAGCATTGCCGGACTCTCTATTCGGAAGGTAGTAGACTTATCCTGAGATTCTATCTGCTTTGAGACTTCCGACTGACCATATCTGGCAACGAGTTGCTCATAAAGGACTCTCTGACTGTTTTTTTCCCGTTCCAGTTCGTCAAGCCCGGTCCTGGCTGCCGGTATACTTCTGAGCAAAGACTGCTTTGAAGCGATAAGGCGTCTCTGGTTATTTTCCAATTGACGCAGAGAATTCAGTTCCATCGAAATTTTTTCCATTTCCTGCGAAGTGGCATCTACCGGTTCAGCCCTGACTGGACCTGATTTAAGCTGCTGTTTAATTGCAGCAATCTGGTTGTTTATCTCAACAACTTCCGGATGAATATCTGTATAGACAAGTTCCAGCTCCTGTTGATTTTTCTTCAACACAGCCAGCTTTGCCTTCAGCGGATCGTTCTTCCGGGCCAGACTCTGCATATTTTCAAGTTGACGACGTCTTATCTCAGTTTCATCAATTTTCTGTTGAGCCTGACTTATCTCTGCCAGGATCGCCGCTTCACTCTGAGCAAGTACACCACCATTATCTCGCTTGTAACTGTTGGCCCTGGATTCAGCATCTTCCAGTTTTGTCTTGATGGCTGTAATCTGTTCCGCAAGGAAATTGGCGGCGCCGTATGTCTCTTCCCGCTTGGATGTGATGTTTGCATCAATATAGCGGCGAACCAGCGTATTCACATAATCCCGGGCAAGACGCGGATCCTTGTTGGTGTACGTTATGGTAAATAGCCCTTCCTTGTCTTTCAGCTTGACGTCAGTATTTTCCTGAAAATCTGTGATCATTTTTTCCAGCTGTCCACTGCTCTTTTTTTTGACGTCCTGATCCAGATCATTGAACACCGTTAGCAGCAGGGGACGGCTTTTCAGTGTATAGGCCAGCCCCCTGATCTTGTCCTCAAATGAAGACGTTATTGCGATTCCCTTAACCAGTTCACTAATGAGGCTCTTTTCGATAAAGACAGTACATTTGGCCTCATACCGTTTTGGAATGATATAACTGGTGGCGGCAACTCCGGCCATGATTATCAGAGCCACTGATATGAACAGATATTTTTTCTTGATTATGAGCTGCCGGTATTTTTTGTAATCAAACTCCTCTGTAGCATTCATGTTTCACCTCGTATTATGCACATATAAAAACACACACAGAACCTTACAAACCAACCCCTCCTCCGATAAAAAAGAGGGTGGTTTTAAGCCCCCCCTCCTTCCGATAAAGGGAGGGGGTTGGCGGGTGGTAGGGTGGTGGTCAAAATATGCTTTCTCTAACCATCACGTAATCATTCGGCTTTAATTTTACATTCTGGCTCAGATCGCCATCATTCAATATGTCCTTTGCCTTAACCTGTATAATCACCTCTTTATCGCCTTCTTTACGAAATATGGTCGTATCATTCTGCTTGGCGAACTTACTGAATCCACCGGCTTCAAGTACAGCTTGCATAACGGTTATTCCGTCGCGGTATTCGATAAATTTCGGAGTATTTACGGCTCCGAGTACATAGATGCTCTTATCGGCCAGGAGTGGAATATAGATTGAGTCATTCGACTCAATAGCCATATCCTCACTGGTATCACCGCCGATAAAGAGTTTATAAAAACCCGCCTTGATCATTACTCCGTTTCTAAGAACGTATGCTCTTCTGAGATCGGCGCTCTTGACATCTCCTATGTTGCACAACAACTGCAAAAGTGTTGTGCTGCGATTGAGATCGTATGCTGCTGATTTGACGCCTCCACCGAAGATATAGACCTTGCTGTTGGTGATTTCCTTAACTGTCACAGTTACATTAGGGTTTTTCACTAATACCCTGAGCTTCTCTCCAAGAGACTTTTGCAGTCCTGGCGGCGTAAAGCCGGAGGCTTTAACATCACCTATCCCGGGAATGGTTATCTTGCCGTCCGGGCGAACCTTGACCGAAACATTCAGTTCCTTAACGCCCCATACAAAAATATCCAGCACATCTCCCTCCCCGATGACATAATCACCGGCATCAGACAACGCAGGGGACATAATTATTGCGAACAGCACTATCAACAGCCATTTTTTCATAATTAATCTCCTCTGTAATCGCGTATGAGAATCATCTTGATCCTCTCCTGAAGAGGACCACCTGAATCGTTTCCAGGATGATCATGAAGTCAAAGGTCAGAGAAAGATTTTTAATGTAATACAGATCGAACCGGAGCTTTTCCATGGCATCTTCTACAGAGGCTCCGTATGGATAACGGACTTGGGCCCAGCCGGTTACTCCCGGCTTGACAAAGTGGCGTTCAGAATAAAAGTGAATGACCTTCTTAAGATTTTCAACAAACTCAGGACGTTCCGGGCGTGGTCCAACCATACTCATCTCACCGCGAAGTATATTGAAAAACTGCGGCAGCTCGTCGATGCGGCATTTACGTAAAAAAGCGCCCAACCGGGTGACGCGTGTGTCATTCTTCTGGGCCCACACAGCTCCGGTACCGCTTTCAGCATCTGCACGCATGGTGCGAAGTTTGTAGAGAAAGAAGTTTTTCTCCTTTTCTCCAACCCGTTCCTGATGGTAGAAAACCGGTCCGGGAGAATCAAGCTTTATTGCCAGTGCGATAATCGGTAGAAACGGCAACGTCAGAATGATGCCGACAGTTGCGCAGAATAGATCCACTCCCCTTTTGATAACCTTGCGAACTCGACTGACATTGAAACCATCAGAAAAGATGATCCAGCTGGGATTAATACCTTCCAGGAAAAGCTTGCCGGTCACATCCTCATAGAAAGTAGGGGCATCTACCACCTTGATACCGTCCAGTTTGCAGGCCATTACCTCCTTGAACGGGAACGCGCCGCGCCGCTCAGTTAGTGAGACTACAATTTTGTCAACCCTCTCCCGCTTAACCGTATCGAAGATCCCGCCAATGTTTTCCAGAATCCAGTCCGATGGCACCTCGGCCTGTTCGTCAGAGCATCTGACGTAACCCGAAAGCAGATAATTTCCATCGGATTCCGGAATGAGTGCACCCACATTCCCGGCTGTAGCCCCAACGCCCAGAATCATGACACGTTGGGCAAACCCCTGAAATTTAACATAGAGCCGGTATGTTACGTGGCACAGGAATTGAAGTACGCCGAAGGTGATGGTTGCAAATATCAGGATGCTGCCGTATTCGTCCAGATTGCTCGAATATGACAATAATGAAAAAACAAAACACGACACTCCCAGCGAAGCTCCAATTTTGACGGCTATATCCGAGACGATCAGCCTATGATGGTTTTTGTAAATTTCTCCCAGAAAAGATAAAAATACTACAATCGCCACAAACGAGATAATCCGCACGGTGCCAAGGAACACAACATCGTCTACGGATGGAATCTTGTTGAATTGGACCATAATTGCCACCAGGATAGCCAGAACAGCAGCAATGGTGTCGCAGACAATCAGAAATAAAAGCCTCTTGTTCTGTTCCATAACAATGCTCCTTAATTTAAACAAAAGGCTGCAACCGGATCAACGCGGAGCCTGCACCTTTTTGCCAAGTCTTAATTCTGTGCCAGCCAGAAGTTGCCGTGCCCGTGTATTTTCCGGACTCACTCTGACTATTTCTTCAAGCAGCGGCACGGCGTTTTCTTCCTTTCCCATCTCTGCATAGAGATCTACCAGTTCAAGCTTAACTGTCAGTTTTCCAGGCTCCATCTTCAGGGCACTCAGGAAAATTGCTTCAGCTTTCCTGGGCATCATCTTTGTTCTATAGGCAATACCGATCACTTCCATCGCATCAGATGACCCGGCTTTGTCCTGAAGATATTTTTCAGCATGATGTATCGCCAGATCAGGTTTTCCAAGGGTGTTGTAAAGTTTAGCCAGATCCAGGTTTATTCCCGAATGATACGGATTCAGCAGCTTGACTTTCAAAAATTCCTTTTCTGCAAGTTCATATTTTTTTTCAGCCAGATATGCACCTGCCAATTGATAACGCGCATCCAGATAGTTTTGGTTTTTCTCAAGGGCATTTTTAAAAAGGGTTATTGCACCACCGGATTTTCCCTCTTGCAGCAATTTGACTCCATCCGAATAAAGTTCTTCGCTGGTTTTCCTGGCACAGCCTGAAGTGCCGATAAGAATTGCCAGCATGATTACAGTTATTATATTCACAGCGGCATCTCCAAAAATGGGTTAGATAATCTCCGCTTGCAAGTAGCCATACTCTTATTCTTCAAGATCAATAACCACAGAGTGTGCCATATCGACTCTGGCTAATAATCACTGTAATTACAGCACTATAGTCGTATTAAATCTTGTCGTGTGCGTGTTACACGCATATGTCGATATGGGGATAAACGTTCCGGGAAGCATGGTAATCAGGCAGCGGGATAAGCAGTAAAAAAGGTGACCGATGTTAAGTGAGTTGCTTTAAGGGACTTCGGCACCCTCAGTAGTTTAAATATGTAATAACTTCCCGCTGTAATGTCGGTGAACTTTACTAATTATCGGCCAAAAGAACCAGTGACTCTAAAAAAATCATATTTATCAGTCACTTACTAGTTGGCACAGCCGTTGCAATTTTTAGTTACAACATCAATCTGGTACGCAATTTATTCTCCGAAACAAACTGATGGGAGGACCGACATGAAGAAACTACTAATAATATCAGTCTATTCAATAATTTCATTTGCATGGATATCGGTATTGGCAGGTGTGTATCCGTATATCACCACACCTCAGATAGATACTATTTCGGCACCGGTTACACTTCTCCTTCTCGGCACCGTCCTGTGTGTTGTTTCTTATTGGCGAAAGAGGAACATACCCGAGGAGTAAATAGTTAGTGAGCTGAAGATTCGGGGAGGCACTCATGACAACCAGTGCAAAAATACTATTGGCTGAAGACGAAGCAATTGCAGCGCACCATCTACGACAATCGTTGTTACGAATGGGATATTTTGTAACCGGTGTGGTTAAGACAGGGGAAGAGGTTATTGATAATGTCGCTGAAACCAGGCCAGACTTAATTCTTATGGATATTACCCTTGGCGGCAAAATTGATGGTATTTGCGCCGTACAAAAACTAAATGCCCATACTGACATCCCCGTTATCTATTTAACTGCAAATTCTGATAGCGAAGTCTTTGAACGGGCCAAGATTACCAGCCCTTATGCCTATCTTATCAAGCCATATGAACTCTATCAGTTGCAAAATGCTATCGAGATTGCCCTGTATAAGCACAATCTGGAAAAGCTACAGAAAGAAAGTGAAAGCAGGTATCGTACTATATTTGAGGTAAGTGACAATGCCATGATGCTGATCGATGAGGATTCAACTATTAACATGGTGAATGAACAATTTGAGATCCTTACAGGATATTCAAAAAAGTCGGTGGAACATTTGAAAAAATGGACTGATTTTTTTGATAACAATGAGCGCTCAAAACTGGAGGAACGCCTACAGCAGGTGCTCAGTGACACAGCCCCCCCACTGCATCATTTTGAATTAATAATTACCGATAAAAGAGGTATCACAAAGGTTGTCTATACAAATGTCAAAAAAGTTCCGGACACTGACACCAGGATTATTTCCATGAATGATATTTCTGAACTCAAACTGGCCGAAAGTGAAATACGTTTGCTGAATAATGAGCTTAACAATATAAACAAAGGACTCAACCAGGAGATCACCCTAAGGGAGAGAGTCGAGAGACAGCTGCGTTACAAGGCCACACACGATCACCTGACAGGTCTTCCTAATCGCGTCCTGCTCTTTGATCGCATGAAACAGGCGTTTGCTTTCGAAGCCCGCCATAATACGCTTATCGCATTGATGATCCTCGATCTGGATAATTTCAAAAATATCAATGACACTATGGGGCATCTGGCCGGAGATATCCTTCTGAAAAAAGTAGCACTGGGACTGCAAAAATGTATGCGCCAGTATGACACCGTAGGCCGATTGGGCGGTGACGAGTTTATAATTATCTTAAACGACGCCGACACAGTACAGGACATCATCACATTTGCTGAAAAAATCCAGGCTATCTTCCAGGAACCATTCGATATTCTCGGGCAGCAGGCTTATGTAACCACCAGTATAGGCGTAGCGGTCTTTCCTCTCCATGGTTCAATGATCGAGACGCTGTTAAAAAAAGCTGATATGGCCATGTATGTTGCTAAAAAAGAAGGGCGAAATACATTCAGGTTTTTCTCTGATTCAATGGATGCGAAGCATAGTGATCAACTGCATGGAATGAGAACAAAGCGGCGTATAGCCCAGATGGAAGAATCCGCTTTAAGCAAATCATTTTCTTATGTAGATGAAGACCAGATATCACACTGACACATTCACATATCGCAGAGGTATGCCATGAAAGTAGACAACAACTATAAACACCTCAAAATCCTGGAACACATACCTATTTTTTCCTGTCTACTTCCGACCGAGCAATCTTCGTTTAATCAGATTATCAAGGAAAAACATTTCAAGAAGAATTCAATCATTCTCATGGAAGATGACTCTAAAAATTTTATGTACGTTGTTTTTTCAGGAAAAATAAAGGTGGTACGAATAAACCCGGACGGGAAGGAACAAATCCTGGTCATCCGCAAACGAGGGGACTTTTTTGGAGAGATGACTCTACTGGACGGAAAGTCCCAACCGGCTACGATAGTGGCCATGGAAGATGCTGCTGTAGGATTGATCTTAAAAAGCGATTTTGAGCAATATTTTATGAAAGACACTAATGTTTTAAAGGAGATCATCACACTGCTTTGCGAGCGGTTGCGGGAGTCCTGGGCAATGCTGAAGTTACTCGCCCTGCCTGATGCCGAGAGCAGAGTAAGAGCCGTGCTGGCTCACATCGGCTCTATTTACGGCATCAAAGATGTAAGAGGCATCGTGATACCGTTTAAGCTTACCCATAAAGAAATTGCCGATTTTGCGGCGCTTACGAGAGAAACAGTGAGCAGATTGCTGGCACGATTCAGCCAGTCAGGTGAGATCGAAATAATCGGCAGAAGCACTATTATCCTCAAATCATCTTTTTTTCATATGAATTGACTACCTTCCATCCAACCACTTGTCCAGCTTGGCAAGCATATCATCCAAAATCAGCGGTTTTGCGAGATGGTCGTTCATCCCGGCAGCGATGCATTCTTCACGATCCTGTTTCATGGCATTTCCGGTGAGCGCAATTATCGGAATATCGTGCTGAAGCACTGCTGAAGCTGGATCACGAATGACTACAGTGACCTGATATCCACTCATATCAGGCATCATGCAGTCCATCAGCACCAAGGCATAATTATGACTCGCAAGTGCCTGCAATGCCGCTTTACCATCACCGGCTACATCTACCTGGTAGCCGTAGCTTTTCAGCAACCTGGGTACAATTTTCTGCGCTCTCGGATCGTCCTCAGTCAACAGGATGCGGATTGGCGTGACGGTGTTCCCCGTACTCAACCCTCCCCCTCCGGGTGAGGGAGTTTCAAGCTCTTCCAACCCTGGGGGTGAGGCTGGGGGTGGTATAATTTTCTGCTTTTCCATCACCACTGTAAACCAGAACGTAGACCCTTCCCCTTCAACACTCTCCACGCCGATTGTCCCGCCCATCAGCTCAGCCAGCCGCCTGCAGATCGCCAACCCCAGGCCGGTGCCACCGTAATTGCGCGTGGTAGAACAGTCTGCCTGGGTGAAAGGCTCGAATATATGTTCCAGTTTTTCCGGTGCAATGCCAATTCCGCTGTCGCTCACCTGAAAACGAAGTGTTGTGTGCTGTTCATCCTCCGCTTCTTTCAGGACATAAAGGGTGACGTTACCTTTCGGAGTAAACTTGATGGCATTGCTGACCAGATTGTTAATGATCTGGCGCAGTCGTCCTGCGTCACCTTTTAAAGAAGTTGGAACTTCACTGGATATCGACGAGGTGAGCTCTACCTCTTTTCCGAGAAACTGAAGTGTCAGAAGATTGATGCTATCTGAAATCACCAGCAGCAGGTCAAAGCCGGATGTTTCCAGTTCAATTTTTTCAGCCTCTATTTTAGAGAGATCAAGAATATCGTTGAGCAGGTGTACCAGTTCGAAGCTAGCCTTTTTGGCGCTTTCAGCAAATTCGTTCTGTTCCGGGGTCAGCTCGGTATGCTGCAATAGTTCGATCATGCCGATGACGCCGTTCATGGGGGTGCGGATCTCATGGCTCATGGTGGACAGGAATCGGCTTTTGGCGATGTTGGCGGTTTCTGCAGCAATTTTGGCTTGCTGCAATTCCTTTTCGGCTCGTTTGCGCCCGGTGATATCATATGCCGTCCCGCTCGCACCAACTATCTCTCCATTCTCATCACATGTAAAAAGGGCATTAAGCACCAAGTGAATTTCGTTGCCTGACTTTCCAATAAGCATGGTTTCATAGGCATCTATCGAATGGCCTTCCATTAAATGTTTGAACTCTATAAAGTCGTTTGCGGCAGTCTCCGGAGTTTGAAAGTCGCTGAATCTTTTACCGAGCATTTCATTTTGTTCGTAGCCAAAGACCTGTTCAAAGGCCAGGTTGAGATAGGTCAAGCTTCCATCGGCATCACATTTCCATATCAGATCCTGTGAACTTTCAACCAATGAATGATATAGCTCCTCGGACTTTTTGAGAGCATCTTCCGACTGTTTGCGCCCGGTGATGTCCATAACCATTGCTTGCTTGGAGATAGTGCCGTCCGTATTATAGATAGGTGAATTATTGACTTCATACCACCGGTCATCTAACGGACTTTTTATCTCCCAACAGACGGATTTTCCTGAAAACACCTGTTCGTTAACGCACCAATCGCAGACGGAATCGCGATTGTGAAGCACCTTGTAGCAATATTCGCCGGTGGCATTACGGCCGGTTCGCTGGATGAGCTTTTCATTCATGTACTCTATGAGAAAATCTTTTGAGCATATGTAAACATAAACATCGAAGGCCTCGATCATTGCTCGATACTTTTCCTCACTTTCACACAGCAACAGCTCCGCTTTAAGGAGCTTTCCGGTGAATACTGCAATCAGCGCGGCAATGATTGTAGTTATCAATGCTGCCAGCAGAAAGTAGGTGTTTACGGCAGCCACCCCCTGCCTGTAAATGAGGCGTGGTACACTGACCTGTAACTCCCCGACTGGAGCTTTGTAGATGTCGGTCAACGACAGGACTCCGGAAATAGTGGCAGCATCGGTGAGCATTATCTTTACATCGCTGCCGTCAGGCTTGGTTTCAAGGGCAGCTGCTACAGATGTAGCTGATCCCGGCAATATGACAATCGGCAGTTTAACCAGTTCGGACAGTCCCGCCACTTCCGCCGCATCCAGATAACGACCGACAACCATAGCGCCCTTACTTGGCCCCTTATAGTCACTGGTCAAGACAGCATGTGATGAGACGAGCATAATTCCTTCAGGGAGCTGCAAAAGACCTGACACTATACTTTGTTGTCCTAAGGATTGGGAAAGCAGTTTACTGCCCTGAGAAAAATGCTTCAGCAGCGATGGGGATAGCGGGCGGACAATTCCTGAGCGCCAATCAACAAGTTTACCATATATAATATCTCCGGAGCTGTTGGTGTATACGAGCAGATTGAGGCGAAGTTTGTAAAAAATGGCGGGGTTGGCATTTACCTTTATGAATTCCGGACTTCCTGTTTGCACAAATGCATAAGCTTCATCCCAGCCAGCATAGTCGCCCGCCGTGACAGTCAGCTGTTTCAGTTCTGACGTAATCATATTGCGGCAGCGCTCAACATTTTCAGACATTTCCTGCTCTTCCAGCAAGGCGAAGCTGGGAAGAATGATACCGCGCATGCCGATGTAGGTAAGGCAAAGTACCAGGATTAATGTAACGGCAATCCAAACGCGGTTATTCAGTCTATTGCGCATATCGCCTCGTCAGGAGACGAGTATAAGCCTGAAGATCAGCACTCAAAACATTTCATGAGGTAAAAAGGATTTTTTTGTTTGCCGGTATGGCGGTGGTGGTTGGAGGTACGTATTCAAGGCATGCTCCTGTCGGTAGCTATCATTTGTATTAAGAACCTCGGATACCTGTACTTAAGTCATACTTAATAAATACTACTGTACTATATCATATCTTAATTGTAATACAACAATTTAATCAACCTTTCAAATCAGCCCCTTCTCCCGCATATCATCCACGTGACTTTTTACAAGCGGCAGTTCCCTCTCAAGAGCGATTACGAGTTCTCTGACAATATCCTGGTTGTCTTGATTTGCGTTGTTCTGGAGGCCTGTACAGATTTCTGAAAGTTTCTGCAATCCCAGATTTCTGCTCCCTCCCAAAAGAAAATGTGCTGTTTCGCAGACGCCTGAAAAGTTTTTATCTTCCACTGCCGCATACAGCACCGGTATATGTTTTTCGACATTTTTCAAGTACGGATCGACCACCGCTGGTACAAAATCTTTCCCGATTTTCTTGAAAGTCTGCAGTAGCTTTTTAAGTCGCATTTCATCAAACACATTTCCGGAGACTGTCTCAGGGCTGCTTTCAACTAAAATCGGCTCAAGTGCCAGTGAAGAATAGTAACGTGACGGTGCTGCCCAGCGAGTTATAATTTCTTGTAATTTACTGGTGCGCACCGGTTTGCTAAGATAATCATCCATTCCTGCTGCAAGGCATTTTTCTCTAAATCCCTTGATGGCATTTGCTGTGAGAGCGATAACTACGGTGTGTTTATTGTTACCCTCCAGCCGTCGTATCTCGTCGGTAGCTTCAAAACCATTCATATCCTGCATGTTGCAGTCCATGAATACAATATCGTAGTGATGCCTACTGACCATTTCTACTGCTTCTCTCCCGCATGAAACTACATCCACCTTGCATCCAATCAACTGTAACATACTGGATGCTACAATCTGGCTGGAGGGGTTGTCTTCTGCCACAAGAACCCGCATCTGCTTGAAAGTATTCGAAGCACGTATAATACCCGATTCAGCAAGTTCACTTGCATTGTCCGTGATGTGGTTACCGTTTAATCTTTGCTGCCTGCTGAGAGAAACTACCGTAACAGCATCAATTACACGATGTTTATGAATCGGTTTGGATAAAAACGCAGAAAATATATTATCCGGAATGCCGGTTTCATTTTCAGTATCATGAGAATGTAGTGAGAGGAGTATCAGCTTGGTCTCGCTATTTGAATCATCCGCCTTTATGACCCTGCCCAGAGTTACACCATCCATTCCCTGCATTTTTTCATCTATCAGCACAATCCGGTATGGGTCACTGTCATACTTTGCTCTTTTCAACATCTCCAGAGCTTTCTCTCCTGAAGAGGCCATGCTGCAGCGCAACCCATGAAAGGAGAGGTATCTGTAAAGAATCTGACGGTTTTGACGAATATCGTCCGCCACCAAAACGCGAATGCCATCCAACTCGGAATGCGACGCAGACTCTACCGTGTATGACGAATCGAGCGGCAGCACCATGGTAAACCAGAAAGCAGAACCTTTGCCAAGAGTACTTTGCACTCCGATCATGCCACCCATCATCTCCACCAGACTCTTACTGATGGCAAGTCCAAGCCCTGTGCCACCTGGCGAATGGTGTTGCAGGGAATCAACCTGATAAAACTTCTGGAACAACTGGGGAAGCGCATCCTCGGGAATACCGGTGCCGGTATCTGAAACTTTGATCTTGAGAAGAGCATCCCCACTGCTTATGCCAAGACATTTTACTTCGATACTTATATGACCATAGTCGGTAAATTTGATCGAGTTACCGACAAGGTTTACCAGCACCTGCCTAATACGCCCCGCATCCCCGATCAAGTGCGTCGGTATCTCCGGGGAGCAATTGATAATGAGTTCCAGTTGTTTGCCGATTGCCCTCGGCATGAAGAGCTCACCAACATTTTCACATACAGTACGTAAATCGAAGGGAACCGGCTTGATTTCAACTTTTCCGGATTCAACCTTAGTAAAGTCAAGAATGTCGTTTATTATATCAAGCAGCGTAGTTGCGGAGTTAAGTATGCCATTAGCAAAAAGGTACTGTTGCTCGGATAATCTGGTTTTCAGCAGCAGGTCTGACATACCGATAACGCTGTTCATAGGCGTGCGGATTTCGTGACTCATAGAAGCCAGAAAATCACTTTTTGCCCGGTTGGCAGTTTCGGCCTGATTGTGAGCTGCGATTAGCTCATGGGACTGTTGGAGAGTCAGATCTTGAGACGTTTTGAGCTCGCTCATATAGCGCAGGATCTTTTCATCCGCCAGCTTACGCTCACTAATGTCACGAACAATGACAATATTTTCGTCCGGCCCGCTACGGACAGAACGCAACTCCAGATAGCGAGGTATCCGCTGCACCGAGAAATTGAAACTGAGTTGCAGGTCGTCAGACTGAAGACCCTGGCTGATTTCGTCAGATTCTGCGCCGGGTGACAACACATCCGTGACCTTTTTTCCAACCAGGTTGTCCGGAACAAATGAGAAAGCTGTTGAGTCTGGTTTCTGACAATAAAGGATAGTGCCGTCGTTCCGGCAACTGAGGATAAGATCGGGAATGGCCTTTAACAGAGCAAGTGTTTTCTGCTCGCTCTTATGCAGTTCATGTTCCATCTGTTTATGGATACGTTCCTGAGTCTGCTTGTAGATGGCCATCTCGACACAATGCTTGAGATGGTTGAGGTTGACCGGTTTTTCAAGAAAAGCAAACGAGTTTGCTATTTTTGTACGGGAAAAAGTAGCATCGTCTCCATGCGCCGTAAGAAAAATAATCGGTATGTCCAGACTTGAGCTGATGTGGTTGGCAGTCGTAATTCCATCCATGCTTCCCTTCAGTGACACATCCATCAAGATCAGGTCGGGAAGTATGCTTGAAGCCATTTCAATGGCATCATCACCATTGTCAACCATGGCAACAACGCCGTATCCGAAACGAACCAGTGACTTGCCGAGCTTTTGGGCGGCGGCCGTCTCATCCTCAACAATCATTATCCGGTATTTATGCTCCAATTATGATTTCTCCTTCATGGATGACAACATATTACGTGCGTCACAAATGTTAGCAAGTAATTGAATTATTGCAAGCGACTTACAGTTCATAATTCGAATAATATCGTGCAAAGTTGTCACATTCCCGACCGGTTTTAGAACAATCCCATATTTTTAGATCCGTACAAAAATAGCAAGGCGGTTGTGGTTCACCCGTAAGATTGCTTACTGCGTGCTGTAGTCCCCGGTACTGTTCTGCAAATTCACGCTCTGTTGTTATAAAGTCCTCTGAAATATTTTGCATATCAGCCTCCTATAAATAACAAACGCTTATTATTCTACCGTGACACTCTTGGCCAAATTTCTCGGTTGATCAACATCTTTGCCTTTTAAAATTGCAAAGTTATATGCTATCAGCTGCAGCGCCACGGTAAAAAGAACCGGCGAGAGAGCTTCGCCGGCCCAAGGAATTTGCAGAGTAAATTCAGCTCTCTTACCTGTTTCATTATCCCCTTCTGAGCACAAGGCAACAACCTTTCCACCACGGGTGATAACCTCCTCCATATTGGACCTGACTTTTACAATATGCCTATCGTTGGGTGCCAGTATAAAAACCGGCATTTCTCTATCAATCAATGCAATAGGCCCATGCTTCATCTCGCCGGCAGGATAACCATCGGCATGGATATATGATATTTCTTTCAGCTTAAGAGCGCCCTCAAGTGCAATGGCATAGCTGATGCCACGACCAAGATAAATAGCATCCCAGGAGGTCAGATATTCACAGGCGATCTCTTCTATCTGTGAATCCAGTTCCAACGTTTTTTCTACCTGAGCCGGGAGTTTGTTCAAAGCTGCGAGCATTTCCTGCCCCTTTTTCAGATCTATAGCGCCATTAGCGCGACCAAGGCGGATGGTCAATAGATAAAGGGCAACAAGCTGGGTAGTAAAAGCTTTGGTTGACGCAACACCAATTTCCAGACCGGCGCGCGTATAGATAACTCCATCTGACTCACGGGGAATAGATGAATCGACTACGTTGCATATTGACACGATGTGTGCGTTCTTACTCCTCGCCTCGCGCAGCGCTGCCAGTGTGTCAGCTGTTTCACCAGACTGGGAAATCGCAATCAGCAATGTTTTTTCCGATATCAGCGGATTGCGGTAGCGAAATTCCGAGGCTATCTCAACATCAACAGGTATCCTGCAATGTTCTTCAATCAGGTATTTCCCTGCCATCGCCGCATGCCAGGAAGTGCCACATGCAACCAGGCAGAGCCTTTCAAAAGCGTTCAACCCACTGTTATTCAAGCCCAATTCTTCCAGGAAGACATCCCCCTTATCCTCCCGCAAGCGACCTGCAACCACATTTCTGATCGCTTGCGGTTGTTCATTTATCTCTTTAAGCATAAAGTTTGGATAGCCGTTTTTTTCCGCCTTTAGTGGCGACCAGTCAACAATACGCGACGTTTTATTGATATCCTCACCATCCAGAGTACAGAATTTCACTTCACCATTCCTGAATACCGCCATTTCTCCATCTTCCATTATCACCATCTCCCTGGTGTTGGAAATAATGGCCGGCATATCCGAGGCTACAAAGAATTCATTCCCCTTGATTCCAACAACCATCGGGGAACCGGATTTGGCTGCTATCATCGTTTTATTGTCTTTATGGCACAAAATACACAAAGCATACGCACCCTGAAGTTCTTTCAATGCTTGCTGAACTGCTTCTTCGAGAGATGTTGTCGATTTAAGTTTTTCATCAATGAGATGTGAAATAATCTCGGAATCCGTTTCAGATAAAAATTTATGCCCTTTGTTGGATAATTCATCCTTCAGCAGCAGATAGTTTTCGATGATGCCATTGTGCACCACTACGACCGACCCACCCTTGTGGGGATGAGCATTAGCCACTGTCGGCTTTCCATGAGTGGCCCAGCGAGTGTGGCCTATACCGATATTTCCATACAGCGGCTGTTCCTTGAGAAGCCGTTCAAGATTTACCAGTTTCCCGGAACTGCGCCGGATCTCAACTTCACCGGAATCCATGGTACATATTCCCGCAGAGTCATATCCTCTATATTCCAGCATTCTCAGGCCGTTCATGATAACCGGTGTAGCGTCCTGATTCCCCATATAACCAACAATGCCGCACATGTATTATCCTCCCTTTCAAATGGCACACATTGAGTTGAAAAGCATTTAATGCTAAAAACTTCCTGCTCATAGGAATAAATGCTTTTACACATACTGTGCCAGCAGGAGTCTGTAATATATCTATTCAATATCTGCGTGTTAGGGTAACAGTCCAACTTTTGCGGGTGGAAGTTCTGACAGGAATAATCGGCAGGAAACTTGATAAGAAGTGTAAGTAGCGACAGTCGCAGAAAATACGCACAATGTTACATTGTTTACAAATGTTACAATTGTGGCAAAGAGATTTCAGGTTTTTTTAACACAATTGATATTATGCTGGAATACCCAGCCGCTTACTGAGTGTTTGTCTGGCTATGCCGAGTAACAACGCGGCGGATCTCTGATTGCCGCTGGTCAGATTCATGGCGGATGTGGTCAGATAATCTTCCATTTCCTTTATGGTTGGGAAACGTCCGAAAAATGAGTACAGAATATCATCAACATCTTTACTTGGTGCAAATAATGCCGAATTTAATGATCTGTTATCATTACCCGTCAAACCGACAAAACAGTCTATTGTCAACAAGCCGCCGGTATGCCGTGCAACGGCGTCGAAAACCATTGCGTGAAGCTCGCGGACATTGCCCTCAAAATGATAGGTTGAAAGAAGGGCGGTGACTTCTCGCGAAGGAGCAGGTTTAGGCTTATTGAGTGATTTTGATGCAACTTCCAGAAAATGATCCAGCAGGAAAGGAATATCTTCCCGGCGTTCTCTCAATGGCGGGATTTGAATATGGTGAGCGCAGAGCCGGTAATAGAGATCTTTACGGAACTTGTTGGTGCTAATCAGGTTGGAGAGATCATGATTGGTGGCTACTATAAGACGGGCATCAGTTTTCTTCAGAACATCAGAACCAACGGGATAGAATTCCTGTTCCTGAATAAGGCGCAGCAGCTTTATCTGAGACGTTTCGTTCAAGTCACCGATTTCATCCAGGAACAGTGTGCCGCCGGCAGCAGTGCAGATAAGACCATCCCGCTGCTGGTCTGCCCCGGTAAATGCCCCCTTTTTGTGACCGAACAGGGTATCTGAAAACATGTTGTCATCAAGACCGGCGGCATTTACGGTGACAAAAGCACCTTTTCTGTTGCTTAACGCTCCGATGGCCTTGGCAATCAACTCCTTCCCTACACCGGTTTCACCCGTAACCAATATCGGCTGATCCGATTTTGCAATAACCTCAATATACTGAAAGATGGCCCGCATCTTTTTGCTGGTCGTAATAATTGCATCGAATACCGCAGGATGCTCCAAACGGTCGGTAAGCAGATATTCCCGCAAGCTGCGATTTTCCTGGGATAATTCATTAACATGAAGTGCATTCTCGACACTAAGTAACAGGCGTTCGATTTCCACCGGCTTTGTGAGAAAATCCACAGCGCCTGCCTTAATACAACTAACCGCAGTCTCAATATCATCTGATGAAGTCATGACAATGACGGGTATCTGAGGAAAGTCGCGAACAAGAACAGGGAGGAGATCCAACCCTGACACATGCGGCATCATCAGGTCCATAATTATCACTGAAACGGGATGATCTTCAATAAACTGCACGGTTTTTCTGCTGTCGGTTAGCGTCAGGATATTATTAACTCCTTCACTTTCCAGGGCGGTGACAATAATCTCAAGCACAACAGCATCATCGTCAATCAATAAGAGTGGCAATTGCGAGTTAAGTTTTGAAATCATAGTAAGGGCTTCTCCTGTACTTTGTTAGTAAGACGCTATTCGATAGATTTCAGACGTTTACTGATGGTTTGACGCGTGACCCCCAGTATTGATGCGGCAACTGCATAGTTACCTTCCGAAATTTTCAAGGCCTCAACTATCAGATAATCTTCGATTTCTCGAAATGTGGGGAGACGTCCAAAAAGGCTGTATATTCCGGCGGTACCAGCAGTGGGCGCGACGGAAGGAGCAGGAGAGTGCTGCTGCACCGCTGAAGAAATTTCGGTAAAACCATCAAGCGACAGCATTCCGTCTTCGTGGCGCGCTAAGGCGTCACTGACTCTGGCCTGCAGTTCCCTGACGTTACCGGGAAAATCGTATTCCATCAACGCCTGGATGAGTTCAGGTGAAACAGCAGGAATACTCCTGCCAAAATGGCGTGCAGCCTCATCGATAAAGCTGTCAAGCAGGATCGGAATATCCTCTCGGCGCTGGCGAAGAGCGGGAATGTGGATCTGATGGCTACAGAGACGGTAATACAGATCACGTCGGAAGCGCTCTTCCTTGATACGTTCCTGCAGGTTTACATTTGTCGCAAGCACAATCCGGGCTGAACTGGTCTTGACCAGATCGGCGCCAACCGGGTAATACTCCTGTTCCTGCAGTAGCCGCAGAAGTTTGACCTGCGATAGCTCGTTCAAGTCTCCAATTTCATCAAGGAACAGAGTCCCATTTGAAGCCTTGCTTACCAATCCGTCCCGGTACTGATCCGCGCCGGTAAAGGCGCCCTTCTTATGCCCGAACAGAGTATCAGAAAACATGGCGTCATCAAGTCCGGCAACATTGATGCTGACAAACTGACCTTTTACTTTGCTTATCCGATGGATCGCACGAGCAAACAGCTCTTTACCTACACCGGTTTCTCCAGTAATCAGCACGGCCTGTGGCGAGCAGGCAACCACCTCGGTATACTGAAAAATCGAACGCATCTTCCTGCAGTTGGTTTTTATCTCAGCAAACGCCTCAGCATGTTCCAAACGGTCATTAAGCAAGCATTCCTTCAACGATGAGGCTTCCTGCTGTATAAATTTGTAATTAAGCGCATTTTCAACTGCCGCAAGCAGGCGTTCAGGTTCTACCGGCTTGACAAGATAATCCACTGCTCCGGACTTCATGCAGTTGATAGCAATTTCCACGTCACTGGATGTTGTTTCCACGACAACCGGAATATCTGGATAATCCCTATGGATTCGAGATAATAGATCCGCATTGTTCGTTGCAGGAGCCAGATCCAGTACAATCAGCGAGATGGGGTGCTGTTCAAGAAACGGCAACGTGGCCCGGCTGTCCGCAAGAACAAGAACATGACTGAGTCCGGAATCCTGAAGCAGTAATCGGGTCTTCTCCAACGATTGAGGTTCGTCACCGACCAATAAAACCGTAGATAGTCCTTCAATCGAAACTGTAGTCATAGTCCATCCTGTCTAGCTTAATGCTCTGCAACTATATTTTTTTGCCTGATTAACAACTCCTTGTAACGTATTATTACTGATTGTCAAGTTGGTATATTTTTATCTCATATTCATACCTATGCGCTTTGACTCTAAAAGTAACAGCTGAAGTTATTTTTAACATCCTCTACCAAAAGCATTTTCTAAGCCCGTCCTACCTCCCGTACTCACGTATAACAATTCTATAGTAACATTTACTGAAAGTTACATTTTAGCTATAACGTGTTTAACTAGCTGTTATGATGTAATATTTAAACAGATGCCTGCTGGCATGGTCTGTGAAAATGCTTTGAGACAGCAGACTAAAGATAAAATGGGATCGTACATGGTGAAAATTCAAAAAATCAAAACGGAATGAAACAGAATGCTAAGTTCACTTTCCATAACCGCAATTATTTGTGCAACTATATTTTACCTCTATTTTGCACTGAGTAAGGATACTACTTCCCTGTCAGTTCCGCTCTCTATTGCAGTCTTATTATCTGCGGCTCTGGAACTATTTGACCTTCTTACGTTGATTAATCCGGACGATCTCTATTTTTGGAAGAAGTTTTCTCTTACGGCAGAAGCCTTCCTGGTCCCATCCTGGCTGTGGTTCTCCCTTACATACGCCAGGCATAACGGGAATCTAACGATTTCGTTGCCGCTCCGATTCCTACTGGCATCATCACCACTTTTTGCCATTTTTGCACTCATGCTGCCCATCCGTTTATTATTTTACTCTCCGGATTTCGCCACAGAAAAAGTTCTATTCCTCAGTAATTACGGCTTCGTATTTTATATTCTGATGTTTATCTATCTGGTTGCCGCCTTGATTCAACTTGAACTAACTCTGGCACTGACGACCTGGACCTCACGCTGGAAAATCAAGTTCGAGTTACTTGGAGCCGGGGCTTTTCTTTCCGTACTGACGATTTACTACAGTCAGAGCTTTCTATTCCGCACTATCAACATGCACCTGGTCCCGGCACGTTCTATGTTCCTGATTGTAGCCGTGGTAATGATGGCCTATTCACGCTTAAAACGTGGAAGCGGAGTTAAAGTCTACGTTTCGCAGCAAATGGCCCGCAAATCGGCGGTTCTCTTTGCTGTTGGCATTTATTTCATAGGTTTCGGACTTGCCGGAGAGGGAATGAAGTACTTCGGCGACGGGTTTCAGCGGACCCTGGTATTATCAGCAATTTTCATGGCCGGCCTCGGACTGCTTGTGATTCTCCTTTCAGAAACAGTTAAACGCAAAGCAACTGTTTTCATACATAAAAACTTTTATCAAAACAAGTACGATTACCGGACCCAATGGCATCAGTTTACAGACCGACTTTCCGCATCACAAACAAGTGCTGATCTGCTGCGCTCAATCGTCTCAGAATTCTGCGACACCTTCGGAATGGGAACGGGTGCACTGTTTATACTTAACCAGGAACGCGACACCTATCAACAAATGATCGGAGTGGCCATGGATGCCGATGCTATCTCCTTTGGAGTTAATGATCCTGCTATCACATCCCTGGCAGGCAGCACAAATATTGTTGACTTGCGTGATGATGTCACTACAGCTGAAACATGTCAAAACTGCGCATTTTTCAGGGAAAAAGACGCCTGCTTTATCATTCCGCTTTATATGAATGAGGGTGTTGACGGCTTCATACTGCTGGGAAAACCGTTTAACACCAATGAAATCTACGGTTGTGAAGATTTCGATTTAATGAGAACTATTGCAAAACAAGCTTCTTCAGCACTTCTGAATCTGCGTCTCTCGGATCAGTTGGCCTGCTCGCGCGAGCTGGCGGCGATCGGTAAAGTTTCGACATTTGTAATGCACGATTTAAAAAATTTGGTCACAGCAGTCTCGCTTTTACTCGAAAACGCACAGGAACATATTACCTCCCCTGCCTTCCAGAATGATTTGCTAATGTCTCTCGGAAATACCGTTATCAAAATGAAGACCATAATTTCACGATTAAAAAACCTGCCGGAGAAAAACTCACTGCAGCTAACTCCTGTCGATCTTCTGCAGATGGCGCATGACACCGCTGCTCTGGTCAATGGCAGGACATTGCAGGTGACAGGAACCAGCGTTATTGCAGAGGTGGATAGGGAGGAACTACAGAAAGTAGCGCTTAACTTGATGCTAAATGCAGTTGAAGCGACAGACGGAAGAGCACCGGTTACGGTGGAAGTGGGAGAAGAAGAGACGCCCTTTTTCAGGGTGAAGGATGAGGGTTGCGGCATCCCAGCAGCATTCATCCAGCATATTCTGTTTACTCCTTTCAATAGTACAAAGAAAACAGGCCTGGGGATAGGGCTCTATCAAAGCAAGCAGATTGTTGAGGCACACGGCGGCACTATCGAGGTCGTAAGTACAATTGACAAAGGATCGGAATTTACCGTCTGGCTACCAAAAATGCAAACGGTATCGGCCTGATTTCCGGCCGATGGTTATGTAAAAACTTCATTACAAAAAGGTTTCTATGGAAAAACTCCTTATAATTGAGGATAACGAGGACATACGAAGCCAGCTTCGCTGGGGACTCGCAAAGGATTATGAGGTCCTGGTTGCCGGTGACCGCCTGGAAGCACTCCCCCTCATAAAAAAGCATACTCCGAAAGTGATTACACTCGATCTCGGCCTTCCGCCGGACGAAACTGGATGTGAAGAAGGTTTCCGGTGCCTTGAAGAAATTCTCAGGAGAATACCTTCCACAAAAGTGATTATGATCACCGGCAATGGTGAACGGGAACATGCATTAAGAGCGGTGCAGAACGGAGCGTACGATTATTACCGCAAACCCATTGATCTCACGGAGTTGAAGGTTATTCTCGCAAGGGCCTTTCATCTATCTGCTATTGAGAAGGAAAATTCACGCCTGCAGGACAATATCGACCAGCAGTGTCTCAGCCCGGCTGGCATAATAGGTACATCACCACGCATGCTGGAGGTATATTCTTCTATTCGCAAGGTCGCTTCATCAGAGGTGGCGGTACTGATTACCGGTGAAAGCGGCACAGGCAAGGAACTGGTTGCCAAAGCGCTTCACGAACTTAGCCCAAGAAAGTCAAAGGACTTTATTGCAATAAATTGCGGAGCCATTCCAGAAAACCTTTTGGAGTCCGAATTATTCGGACACGAGAAGGGATCTTTCAGCGGTGCCAGTGGACGTGTTCAAGGAAAAGTGGAATATGCCAATAATGGAACTCTCTTCCTCGATGAGATCGGCGAACTGCCGCTCAATCTGCAGGTCAAACTGCTTCGTTTTCTACAGGATAAAAGCATCCAGCGTGTTGGTGGCAGGGAAGACATCGCAGTTAATGCCCGTATAATTGCTGCTACCAACAGGAACATAATCAAGGAAACAGAAGCAGGCTCCTTTCGTGAAGATCTCTACTACAGAATTTCGGTTATCCATATCAAGCTGCCGCCATTGCGTGAACGCGGAGATGACATAATGCTCCTGGCAAACTTATTTCTGCGGCGATGCGGCACTGAATTCGGAAAAAAGTTGAGACGTTTCAGCGCGGATTCCGTAAAGCTGCTCACTTCATACGAATGGCCCGGCAATGTGCGTGAGCTGGAAAACAAGGTACTACGTGCAGTAATAATGTCTGATGATATCATCATCGAGCCGGAGTTTCTCGATTTCTCACTCAGTTCAGCAAAAGAAAGAATTCATTCATATACAAACCTGACTCTGAAAGATGCTCGCGAGATGGTTGAACGTGAGATGGTTATCAGCGCCATAGAGAAGCAGAGAAATAACATGGCCAAGGCAGCAGAGATGTTGGGGATCAGTAGGCCGACTCTTTACGATCTGGTAAAAAAACACAATATTGCAAAAAACTTAGAATACATTGATTTGCCGAATTAGTTAAACTATTTATTTTCTCAGCATGAATAGCAAATATTCAAGTTACCGGCATACACACTCAGCAAATAAAAATTGCATTGCTTATCAGATAGTGAACAGTAAATGGGATATAAAGTAAAGAAGGGGGCAGTTAAGAAGATACTTGTGGCAGACGGGGTATTAACCCCTCACGTAAAAACCAATCTACAATAAATCTCGTAATATTTTCAGCTCGTTCCTGACAGCATTCAAAACTTCTTTGTAATCCGTAGCAGCAACTCTATCAAAAAGGTCATCTTTATTAATTAATTTACCTTTTACTGTAATACGTTTTTTAACGCCTTCAATGGTAAATTTCTCAGTATAGAGCAGATGTTTTACCTGCAAAACGAGATCAACTTCGTTTTTTGAATATAAGCGTTGGCCGGAATCGCTTTTCACAGGTTTTAGAAAGGAAAACTCAGTCTCCCAGAAACGCAAAACAGACGTTCTAACACCAGCTACTTCGGCTACTTCACCGATTTTATAAAACATTTTTTCTGGTAATGTTGTAGCCATAACTGAACAAGCCTGCAACGCGATCTATTTCGCCTCAACGTTTATTGCATTTTTCAGAACCTGGCTTGGCTTGAATGTCAAGATTCTACGAGCGTTAATCGTGATTGTTTCGCCAGTTTGCGGGTTACGTCCACGGCGGTCAGCCTTCTGTTTTACAACAAAATTACCAAATCCGGCAATCTTGATTTTTTCTCCTGCTTCTAACGTTAATTTAAGAAGACCAAAAACAGTTTCTACCATTTCAGCTGATTCTTTTTTCGAAAAGCCGATCCTCTGATGAATACGTTCGACGATGTCTGCTTTTGTCATAATTACCTCAATCTTTATCGGTTAATGCACTGAATCAAAAGGAGAAATTTTATAGCACAGGGAAATTCATTACGCAATAAGTTTTATCGTAATGTTACTTTTAGTTTATCTGTCAGATTGGTAATAATTTTCTTATGAAGCGCTGAGATTTCTTCTTCGGCAAGAGTACGATCAAAAGATCTGTATCTGATACGTACTGCAATGCTTTTATGTCCTTCAGGAACACCCTTTCCTCGATATACATCGAAAATCTGAACGTGTTCAATCTCTTTTGATTTTTCCGCTCTGACACATTCAATGATCTTTGCTGCTGCGAGATCTTCTGAAACCAGCATGGCAATATCGCGGGTGCTGTCGGGAAAACGGGAAGGTGCAGTAACCGTTATTTTTGTGCGTGAAAGCTTCACTAGTTTTTCAAAATCAAGTTCAAAACAGAAAACAGGTTTTTCTATTTCAAAGTTCTTCTGTACCAAGGGGTGCAACTCCCCGACAGAGCCTATATGTTCACGGCCTGCAAAGACTCGACACGATTTTCCGGGATGAAAATATGATTCCGGGTTTTCTGTTACCCATGACACCCCTCCGATATCAAGGACGTCCAGGACTATCTCGACAAGACCCTTCGCATCAAAGAAATCAACAAGCTCATTGGGGCGACTCCAGCCGTCGCCATCCCTGGAACCGGTTATGGCTCCAACTATACAGAGCGGTTCACGAGGCATACTTTCTCCTTCGCCGGGAAGGTATACACGTCTCATTTCAAATAGTTTAAGGTCAAGCGAACGGAAGTTCATATTTCTGGCTGTTGTATCCAGGAGACCGGGCAGCAGCGTAGTCCGCATTACCGACTGTTCATCAACCAGCGGGTTAGCCAGTTTAATGGCGGTACGGCGCGGATCATCTTCGCTGAGTAGCAGCTTACCCGCTGCATCAGGTCCGGTGAAGCTGAAGTTAATAATTTCAGTCATTCCGTTGTTAACAAGCAAATCCCTTACCCGCTTTTCAATTTCCTGATGCCTCGTCGGCCTGTCCGAGACGACCCGTGCAATCGGCATCGTTGCGGGAATTTTATCGTATCCGTTCAACCGGGCTATTTCTTCGATCAGATCAATTTCACGTTCTATATCAATTCGGTAGTGCGGCGGGATAACGGCAATAGATCCGTCTGCATTGTGCGAAACCCGGCATTCCAACCGAGTCAGAATATTAATTATAACATCACGATCAAGATAAATTCCGATCAGCTCATTTGCTTTTTCGGGACGAAACATAATTGCCGCACGATCGCTCTTGCCAGGATATACATCAAGAGATCCGTTGGCCATGACGCCACCGGCCAGCTCGACTATCAAGGAGGCTGCCCTGTCAAGCGCTCGACCTACGCCATCTATATCTATACCGCGTTCAAAGCGATGTGATGATTCCGTATGCAGGCCGAGACGTTTGCTGGTCTTGCGAATTGCTGCCGGCTTGAAAAAAGCGCTCTCAAGGAGAATCGAGGTCGTAGTGTTCTCAATCTCGGAATTCAATCCTCCCATTACACCGGCCAGCGCAACAGGGCGTTCTGCATCACAGATAACAAGATCCGCCGAAGTCAATACCCGTTGCTGATTATCGAGAGTAGTGAACTGTTCACCCTCTGTTGCCGTACGCACAACAATCCGTTTCCCGGAAAGCCGGTCACAATCGAATGCGTGCAGCGGCTGTCCTGCCTCCATCATAATCAAATTGGTAACATCGACCACATTATTGATTGAACGTATGCCGATATCGTTCAGACGCTTTACCAACCATTCGGGTGAAGGGGCAATCGTGCAGCCGGAGATATAGCGAGCGGCATAGCGCGGACAGAGATCCGGATTCTCAACAGTTACCCCGATGACTGAATCAACTTTCTCATTCCCTTCCACCAGAGTGGATTGCGGGTATTTCAATTTAAGACCAAGTTTTGCGGCAATATCACGCGCAATTCCGATCACACTCAAACAGTCCGAACGGTTGGGAGTCAGGCCGATCTCGAAAATCGTGTCTTTGCGACCAAGCGCGGCAAAAATCGGCGTTCCAAGTGGTGCGATTGTGGGTGACAACACCATAATTCCGGCACTCTCATCGGCAAGACCAAGCTCTTTTTCAGAGCAGAGCATACCGCATGACTCTTCACCTCGAATCTTTGATTTTTTGATTTTAAAATCACCCGGAAGCACAGCGCCAATCTGCGCTAACGCGACGGTGTCCCCCTGCTTGAAGTTCTGGGCACCACAAACGACGTCCAGGACTTCCTTCCCGTTGTTCACACGGCACACCGAAAGTTTATCGGCATTAGGATGCTGTCGTTTTTCCTCAACCAGAGCGACCACAACATCATCCAACCCTGCACCAAGCTTCGCCATTGACTCGACTTCAAGGCCAAGCATGGTTAACAACTCAGCAAGTTCGTCAGGCATCGCATCGAAATCTACAAATTCTTTTAGCCAATTGTATGTAACGTTCATATCAATGCACCGTAAATGAAGTGGAGTTAGAACTGCTGAAGAAAACGAACGTCATTTTCGAAAAGAAGGCGCATATCGGAAATTCCGTACTTTAACATTGCAATGCGCTCAATCCCCATTCCAAAGGCAAAGCCGGAGATGTTTTCGGCATCGTACTGTACGTGGCGATACACTTCCGGATCGACCATACCGGCACCAAGGATTTCAAGCCAGCCACTGTTTTTGCAGACCCGGCATCCCTTGCCGCCACAGATGACGCAGGCGATATCCACTTCTGCAGAAGGCTCGGTAAAAGGGAAATAACTGGGACGAAGCCGGACACCGGTTTTCTGCCCGAAAAGCTGATTGGTGAACACTGTAAGGATGCCTTTAAGATCACCAAAAGTCACCTTAGTATCTACCATCAACCCTTCGATCTGGTGGAACATTGGAGAGTGTGTCGCATCTGAATCGCAACGGTACACGGTTCCCGGAGCTATGATGCGTACCGGGGGTTTTTGCTTGAGCATGGTGCGAATCTGTACAGGTGAGGTATGAGTACGCAGCAACAGGTTGTTTTCAACAAAGAAGGTATCCTGCATATCACGTGCGGGGTGTTCAGGAGGAAAGTTGAGCGCTTCAAAATTATACCAGTCATGTTCAATCTCAGGACCCTCTGCAACCGCAAATCCTAGTCCCGCAAAAATCGAGCAGATCTCTTCAATAACCAGGGTAACCGGATGTTTCGTCCCCTTCAGCGGACGACGTCCGGGAAGAGAGGTGTCAATTCGCTCCGACTGAAGACGAGCAGCAATAACTTTTTCCTGTGCCGACTCAATTGCAGCACCAAGAGCCGATTCAATTCCGTCACGAACGGCGTTAACCAGTTGCCCGACGATCGGACGTTCTTCAGCTGACAGGGAACCAAGCCCCTTCATCAGTGCCGTTAATTCGCCTTTACGACCAAGCAGACTGATACGTATATCCTGAAGTTGCTCTACTGAGGACGCTGTGGCAATAGCCTGCAGGGCGCCATTTCTCAATTGCTCAAGTTGTTCCCGCATAGTTGAATACCTTCGAAAGAAGATTTATGATGTCTGTCCATACGCTGTACAAAAAAGGGAATGAGAGCAAGTCCCATTCCCTTTCCCTAATTGAACTTACAATGTGACTAAATGCCGGCCATTGCGAGCGTTGCGATTTGTGCAAATCCATTCGGATCGGTAACAGCAATGTCAGCCAGCACTTTGCGATCGATCTGGATATTGGCCTTTTTGAGGCCAAAGATGAATTTGCTGTACGACAAACCATTGAGACGTGATGCAGCATTGATTCTAACAATCCATAGGCTACGGAAATCACGTTTTTTGACGCGTCGATCGCGGAAGGCATAATTTAAAGCCCGATCTACCGCCTCAGTCGCACTGCGAAAAAGCTTGCTGCGCGCGCCACGGTAACCTTTGGCCAGTTTCAATACCTTGTTGCGTCTGCGTCTCGCTTTAAATCCTCGTTTTACACGTGCCATACGTCACTACTCCTTCGTTGCTGAATTGGCCAGATCCACAAGGGGAGACAATTTCCTCATGGTTCTTGGCATTATGCTTCCCGCTCAAATAAAATGAGGAGAAAATCGGTTACTTGTAAGGAATCAAACGGGCAATATTTTTCTGATCAACGGCTGCAACCATTGATCCGCCGCGAAGATTACGCTTACGCTTACGGCTCATGGGTGTCAGAATGTGACTGGTGAATGCGCATCCACACTTGATACGTCCGGAAGCTGTTTTCTTGAAGCGCTTGGCAGCGCCACGGTTAGTTTTAATCTTTGGCATGAGAAACTCCTTCTTGGTTATAAGAACGTACCTGATAGCAGGTACAATATCTTTATTTTTTCGGTTTTGGCGCAACAATCATATACATGTTTCGCCCCTCAACCCGGGGATGATTTTCAATAACGCACACATCCTGCAATTCTTTCGCAACTCTTTCAATTACAGCCCGGCCTACATCCATATGGGTAATTTCGCGACCGCGAAACACCAGCGTAATTTTGGCTTTATTGCCCTCTTCAAGAAAACGCTTGACGTTGTTTATTTTAAATTCAAGGTCATGACTATCTGTCTTAGGTCTTAGTTTTACTTCTTTCAGCAGCACATGAACCTGTTTCTTTTTGGCTTCCTGGAGCTTTTTGCTCTGCTGATACTTGAACTTGCCATAGTCCATTATCCTGCACACAGGAGGAACTGCAGTTGGTGAAACTTCAACTAGATCCAGTTGCTGCTGTTCGGCCAATTCAAGTGCCTGCGAAAGAGGAAGCACACCAAGCGCCTCACCTGTTGCACCTATTACACGAACTTCAGACACCCTGATGGCCTGATTTATATTGACGGTCGGTTTTGCTATGGCGACACCCCCTGACAGCAGTTTGTTATTCACTGCTATCTGACATACATTCTATTTAAAGGTTTTACATTCCTGTGTTACAAACTCGATAAACTCTTCAGGTTTCATGGCCTGAAGGTTCTTCCCATCTCGATAGCGAGGTGTTACTGTGCCCTGTTCTACCTCTTTATCACCGATAACGAGCATGTAGGGAATCTTCTGAAGCTGTGCCTCACGGATCTTGAAACTGAGCTTTTCATTCCGAACATCACGCTCAACACGTATCCCGGCATTACGCAACTGCCGGTAGACATCCTGGGCATAAGGTATCTGATTATCCGTCACCGTAACAACAATCGCCTGAACTGGAGAGATCCAGAGCGGGAAGCTACCGGCGAAATGTTCAATAAGGACACCTATGAACCGCTCAATTGACCCGAGGATAACTCGATGAACCATAATGGGACGTTTACGCTCACCATCGGAGGCAACATAGGTGAGATCAAAGCGCTCCGGCAGGGTAAAATCGCACTGGATAGTAGCACATTGCCATCTCCTGTCAAGACAATCACGCAGTTTAATGTCTATCTTAGGCCCGTAAAACGCACCATCACCCGCATTAATCTCGTAGGGACGACCTGAATCCTTAAGAGCGGACAGCAATGCTTCCGTTGCCTGTTCCCAGTCAGAATCGGATCCGATCGATTTTTCCGGCCTTGTAGAAAGTTCCATTTCATATTCAAAGCCGAAAATGGTCATCACATCGTTAACAAAGGAAATAACACCTTTAATTTCAGCATCAAGCTGTTCAGGAGTACAGAGAATGTGGGCGTCGTCCTGGGTAAAGCACCGCACGCGCATGAGGCCGTGAAGAACGCCAGCCCGCTCATGGCGATGCACCGTTCCAAGCTCAAAAAAACGGAGCGGAAGGTCGCGATAACTCCGAAGCTGGGACTTGTAGATCATCATGTGAGAAAGGCAGTTCATCGGTTTTATGCCGTAGCTCTGCTCATCTACCTCAGTAAAATACATGTTGTCGCGGTAGTTCTCGTAATGCCCCGAACGCTGCCAGAGCTCACTCTTGAGAATCTGCGGACCTACAACTATATCGTAATCCCGTTTTAAATGTTCTTTACGCTCAAAATCCTCAAGAACCATGCGCAGCATGGCACCTTTTGGATGCCAAATCGGAAAACCGGCGCCAACTTCATCCGAGAACGAAAACAGGTCCAGTTCTTTGCCGATCTTGCGGTGATCACGACGTTTAGCTTCTTCCAGGCGATTCAGATATGCTTCCAGCTCTTTTTTATCAATAAAAGCGGTTCCATAAATGCGCTGAAGCATACGGTTTTTTTCGTTACCACGCCAGTAGGCTCCGGCAATAGATAGCAGTTTAAAAGCCTTGATCCGCCCCGTGGAGGGGAGATGCGGACCCCGGCAAAGATCGGCAAACGTACCCTGGCTGTACACAGAAACACGCTCAACGCCGAGATCGTTGATCAATTCAATTTTATACGGTTCCCCAATGGCCTCGAACATACTGATCGCGTCAGCGCTGGAATACTCATGCCGCTCAATCTTCTGATCGGATGAGGCCAGCACCAGCATTTTTGCTTCGATACGCTCCAGATCTTCCGGAGTAAATGGCTTTTCAACATCAAAATCGTAATAGAAGCCGGTTTCAATGGCAGGGCCGATTGTTACCTTGGCCTGAGGAAAGAGCTCTTTGACGGCCTGAGCCATCAGGTGTGAGGTTGAATGGCGAATAATATCAAGCGCTTCAGGACTTTTTTCGGTAACAATTTCAACACTATCGCCATCTGTCAACCGCGAAGAGAGGTCTACAAGCTGGCCGTTGATCTTTCCAGCCAGCGCGGCTTTAGCCAGGCCTGCACCAATTGAAGCCGCCAGATCATATACAGTGGCGCCTTCCTGCAGCTCGCGAGAAGAATTATCCGGAAGTGTAATTGAGATATTAGCCATAAATTTTCCCTTTAAGAGACAAACAGAAAAGGCATCGATACATCGATGCCTGCATCCTGCTCGCTTCATCTCTGCTTGTTAATGGTAGGCGCGGGCGGTGTCGAACCGCCGACCTCTACCGTGTCAGGGTAGCGCTCTCCCGCTGAGCTACGCGCCTACATCAAAAAGCTGGAGAGTAATATCAAGTTGCGCCATAGATGTCAAGCTGATTTTATGTCTAAACTTACTGTTTGACCAACCTGGCCACGTTTTCTACATGCACCGTCTGCGGAAACATGTCCACCGGCTGAATTTCCGGGCAGAGATACCCTAGTTTATTGAGAATATCAAGGTCGCGCGCCAGGCTCTGCGGAGAGCAGGAAACGTACAGGATCGATTTCGGTCCGAGCGCTGCAACACGCTCCAGCACTTTTTGATCACACCCTTTACGGGGTGGATTTAATACTGCTACATCGACGCTCAGCTTATCAGCTGCCATCTCATCAAGTAAATCGGCAACATCACCGGCTTCAAACTGACAGTTTTTTATGCCGTTTATGCGAGCGTTCATTGTCGCATCGGCCACAGCTTCCTCAACAACCTCAACACCTATAACATTTCTGGCGCTGCCGGCCAGAAACAGCGAAATACCGCCAATACCGCAGTACAGATCGAGTACCGTTTCAGATCCGGCAAGCCCGGCCCATTCACGCACTTTGCTGTAAATCAGATTTGCGCCGCTGTTATTAACCTGAAAAAATGATCGTGGTGAAATCCTGAAAGACACATCGCCGATCCGCTCGGTCAGATACAGTTTCTTAGTCAGAAAATAATCCTTCTGCCCCATGATCACATTACCTTCAGTAGCATTTACATTCTGGACAACTATTTCAACTTCCGGAACCTGATCCTGCACGAAGCGACCCAGATGATGAATCTCGTTGAAGGAGCGTTTTGAAGTGACAAAGACCACCATCGCTTTTTTCTCATAAGTCGAGACACGCACAACCAGATAGCGTAGCAAACCCATCTTGCTTTGCGGATTATATACCTGGACCTTCCCTTTTTTGATACCCTTTCTAACCGCCTCAACCACCTTATCAATAAGCGGATGATGGATCGGGCACTGTTCCAGATCGTAGACATCGTGGCTTGCGCGTCGGTAGATACCGATAAACGGTTCCGAAAACTTGCCGGCAACTGTCAATTTCGCAGTCGTGCGATAATGGATCAGATTGTCGGGTGAAAGCAGAGGATGCACGACAGTCCCTGACAAACCGGGATATTTGGCCATCTCGGCCAGGATCATGCCGCGCTTCCAGTTTTTCTGTTCGGAATATTTCATGGCAATCAACGGACAGCCGAAACAATCCGCACTTTCGCGGCAAGGAGGATTATTGCTCCGGAGCTGGGATGGCTGCAGCAGCTTTTTCACATGGCAAAATGCAGTTCCACCTGCGACATGATCGACACCGGCAAGGATTACATCACCTGGTAAGGCACCGCCAACTCTAAGCGTCATCCCGTCTTCACTGCGTGCAGTTCCATACCCGTCTTCGTCCAAAGAAGATATGCGCAATTCAAGAACATTTTTTCGGGTCAAAGGCACAAATGGTTTGTCTGCGGTTACCGCTTCTGCCGATTTTTGCGCCGGAACACGTGCCGTTCCTGTCTTCGTTTTTTCGAATTGTTTTTTATTATTCAAGTTTTAATTCCTTTTTTACCTGTCTGCTATTATCCAAAGCGAGCATCAGACTATCGTTTCCAGATATTCCCGGAACTTCATAAATGCCTGAGCCCGGTGACTTATTGCATTTTTCTCTGTCAACTCCAGCTCTGCCATGCTGCGTCCAAAACCATCAACCATAAAAAGCGGGTCATATCCGAAGCCTCCATCACCTTTCGCTGCATAAAGAATCCGCCCTGCAACCCTGCCGGTAAAAACCCGTTCAACACCCTCCGGAGTCACAAAAGCCAGCACGCAGACAAAGGCCGCCTGCCGATTGTCATCAGGAACATTTTGGCACTCCTCCAGCAACCTGGCGTTGTTGGCTGTATCGTCAGCATCGTTTCCTGCGAAACGAGCCGATAGAACGCCTGGCCGGCCATCCAAGGCATCAACCACCAGACCGGAGTCATCAGCCAACGCCGGAAGCCCGGAAAAACAAGACGCCTCGCGAGCTTTTTTGAGGGCATTCTCTTCGAAAGTGGCACCATCCTCAATAGTCTCTGGAAAATCGACATAATCAGCGGCACTACTTACCTCATCTACCAGACCTGCCAGCAGAGCGTTTATTTCCAGTATTTTACCTTTGTTTCGTGTTGCCACCACCAAATGCTTCATCTGGCAAGCGCCTCAAGCTGGAAAGAGAAAAGCTGCTTTACACCGCCCAAAGCGAGGTCACGCATAGTGTCCATCTCTGCACTTGTAAAAGGTTCGGCCTCGGCAGTACCCTGTACTTCCACAAAACGGCCACTTGAAGTTATAACGAAATTCATATCAACTTCTGCAGAAGAATCCTCTATATAATTCAGATCCAGAAGAGCCCTTCCTCCCACAATGCCGACACTGACTGCCGCAACGGCCTCTTTTATCGGTATTTCTGCAATAAGCCCCTTGTCTTTCAACTTAGTTAGCGCATCAACAAGTGCAACATACGCGCCGGTTATCGAAGCGGTGCGTGTTCCTCCGTCCGCCTGTATGACATCACAATCGATGTATATCGAGCGCTCACCAAGCTTTGTCAGATCAGTCACAGCACGCAGGGAACGGCCAATCAGTCTCTGAATTTCAAGTGTGCGACCGGTCTGCTTCCCTTTTGCCGCTTCACGTGGAGAGCGGGTATGCGTGGCTCGCGGGAGCATGGCATATTCAGCAGTGACCCAACCGGTACCTTTACCCCTCAAAAAGGGAGGCACCGATTCCTCTATCGATGCAGTACAAATGACCGTTGTATCACCAAATTCTATCAGCACCGAACCCTCGGCATGTTTGGTGAAATTGCGCGTTATTTTAATTGAACGTAAAGCGGTGGCGCTTCGGCCGTCATTCCTCATACTGATAACTCCTCAACCTCAAAATCAAAACATGGAGCTGTTCATTAACCTGTCAGCGATGTCGTGTCAAACAAAAAGGGAACCTGAAATCAGGTTCCCTTGAGGCAATATAACTAAATTCGGGATATTTGAACTAGCCTACATGAGAGTTATTATTCTTCGCCCGATTTGCAAGAATGGTGTCATCAAGCAGTTCTCCGCAGCAGGTACACTTCCATGCATCGAAAGAACGGACAAAATCATAGAATTTCTCGGCAAACATTCGGCCTTTGCAACGTGGACAATGCATAAAACCCCCGGCTACCCAGTAATAATAGAGACAGCAGAGTGTTTACATCTTATGTGCCAATTAGCACAGACCACCGGCATTAAAAAACAATAGATTCGTTTTATCTTGTATTAACAGGATGTTGGAAGTAGCTGCAAAGAGCAATATACTTCTTCACACCAATTCCATAGACAGAAGCAAGGTCAGCAACACGCAAGATACCGCCATTTTTTTGACGATACTCTATTATACGCCTGGCCAAAGCCGGACCGATTCCGGGCAAGCGATCAAAATCAACTTCGTTCATTACTGCTATATCAAGAGGAATTCCCAGAACCAGCCGCTCAGGGACAGTCATCTGATTCACAGTAACCAGATGAGCGCCATCTTTTTTAAAAGTCAGCCTGACTGCAGAGCCATTCTGCAATGGTCCGGCTGCGGCAGCATCGGATTTATTATGATTAAGTGCCCGCACAGGCTCCGCCATATTTATGACGTTTTCCGCCAGCGCATTGACGGACACTTTGTATATCCCCGGATGACGAACATCTCCGCTGACCTTGACCGCCACTCTTTCGCTTGATAAAGCACGAAAAGCCGGGCGAGCAGGAATATCCTGACTCGGCCGGCTTTTCAAATAGAGCGGCACAAAGAGCAACGCCGCAATGACAACCATCACGACTCGCCGCATTGTTTCAGTCCCCAGTTTATTCTTCCGATTTATGCAGCTTGTAATCGATACTGTCAATCAGGGCCTGATAGGACGCATCAATAATGTTGTCCGAAACACCGACCGTGCCCCAACGAGCATGTTTGTCACCCGATTCTATCAGTACGCGGGTCGATGAAGCCGTGCCCTGACCGGCAGGCAGGACGCGCACCTTGTAGTCCAGCAACTTTACTTCCTTCAATTTGGGGTAGAACTTTTCGAGCGCCTTTCGAATAGCATTATCAAGTGCATTGACCGGGCCATTCCCCTCGGCAGCGGTATGCTCCACTTTTCCGCCAACCTTGACCATTATGGTAGCCTCGGCAATCGGCTTCTGATCCTCACCACGCTTTTCGTCGATCACCCTGAAGCCAAGGACGGTGAAGAATTTTTTGTGGGCGCCGAGCGCTTTCTTCATCAGCAGTTCAAATGACGCCTCGGCCCCTTCAAACTGATAGCCTCTATTTTCCATATCCTTGATGTTATCAAGAATTTCCAAAGTAACAGGGTCTTTGCTGTCAAGATTAATATTGAACTCTTCTGCTTTGGCCAGGATATTGGAACGGCCTGACAGATCGGAAATCAGCACGCGGGTACAGTTGCCGACCAGTTCCGGGCGCATGTGTTCATAGGTTTCAGGGTGACGCTGGATCGCACTGACATGCACTCCTCCCTTGTGAGCAAAAGCGGAATTACCGACGTAGGCCTGATGCTTGTTCGGCGAAATATTGGCCAACTCATTCACATAGCGGGACACTTCCCGCAGATGCCGCATCTGCTCGTCGGTAATGCACTCCTTTTTCATCTTGACCTTCAGAGCCGGAATAATCGAGCAGAGGTTGGCGTTGCCGCAGCGCTCGCCAAAACCGTTAATGGTGCCCTGTACCTGGACAATGCCCTGTTCTACGGCAATCAAAGTATTGGCCACGGCACAGTCGCCATCATTATGGGTGTGTATGCCGAGCGTAGTCTTGATATGTTTTTTAACCGTTTTGATAATTTCTGCGACCTCGAACGGCATGGTGCCGCCGTTGGTGTCACAAAGAATGATGCAGTCCACGTTGGCGTTTTCAGCCGCCTGAAGGGTTTTGATGGCGTATTCCGGGTTGGCCTTGTAGCCGTCGAAAAAATGCTCGGCATCATAGAAAACTTCCGGAGTATGTTTCTTCAGATACTCCAGTGAATCAAAAATCAGTTCCAGATTCTCTTCCAGCGAAATACGCAGCGCTTCGCGCACATGAAAATCCCAGGATTTTCCGAAAATAGTAATTGCATCCGGCTCAGCCTTTATCAGTGTAATAATATTACTGTCTTTGTCAGGAGTCACCTTGGCACGGCGGGTGGAGCCGAATGCCGCAATCTTGGCCTGAGTCAGCTTTTCTTTCTTGATATCTTTAAAGAAAGCGACATCTTTGGGATTACTTCCCGGCCACCCTCCTTCAATGTAGTGAACACCCAGTTCGTCAAGCTTGTGGGCAATGCGAATCTTGTCCTCAACCAGAAAGGAGATGTCTTCGGCCTGGGTGCCATCCCGCAGGGTTGTGTCATACAACTTGATTAAACTCATCATGTGCCTCCAGAAAGTAGAAAAACCTGCCGCTTTTCCTTATAAATAGAATTGCGTTCCGTTTTAGCTGTTTTTTCAGGTTTTTTCAACTAAATCAGCTGACTATTTTTGCATACCGCCTGAATCTGGCCGAATACGGTTCTAATCCCCCCAGCAAAATCATCTATGAACTCGGTACTAACCGGTGATCAACAAGTTATCCAAAAACCACGCAATGTAGTCATATATGCAAAAAGAATAATGAAGTATAATTTTGATTTATTTGTGTTTTTTGTTGAATGCCATTTGTGGGTTAGCTCCCAATCTGACAGTCTCTCCGTTCTAAAATGAAAATATTATTTTTAAAGATAGGATTCCATCGTGTAAATTCATATTTATGTATTATTTTATTGCTTTTTACTTCACCCAAAATAACAATATACTTACTGCGTTTGTTTTCAAATAATGCTTCCGGGTGATTTGAATAATAATAAAAACCGTTAAACTCAAGCCCACCATCAATGTCATATGGCATTATCTCTTTGTTTAACAAATTATCTGTAGCCGCCCATCGCGCCCTATTCCAGGCCAAGTAATCGTGAGTAGATATAATACTAAATACGAAAAAAACAAGAAAAACACCTATAGCAACAACTTTCAGTTTTTTTACTTTTATGACGTCAATCTCCGTTATTAATGAAAGAGCAACAAGTATTACAGGTATAATTAAATATCGATCAAAGCCTCCTATTATCAAAAATGGACAGGAATATACAAAAGCCCCCATTGACAAGAAAAAAACAATTACTTGTCTCTTATCTTCTTTTAGAACATAAAAATCTGATTTCCATAAATACAATTTCAACTGCACAAAGCCGACAAATAAAGCACCTCCAATACTTGATAGTCCGATAATAAATTGGTCACTTATTAATTTAATGACAGAGTCATCCGTTGCATCGATATTGTATAGCGTTACTGGTCCAGCGCTAGTAGAAGTAAATATATTTCCTAAAAAAGGCATCTTTTGACCCTTTAATACAATATATATAAGCCTCTCTCGCAGGATCTGGCCTAATGTCAGCTAATAAATAAAGCATTGCCTTCCATTGTCGGTTACGATTGTTTTTACGAGAAACCATCAAACCAGCAAAAAGGAAGACAATGCTTATCAAGACGGTACTGAATCGT
>JANYBN010000061.1 GCA_025360785.1 Geobacter sp. | reverse complement strand
ATCCCGCTGCTGTCTTCACGTGCTCCTGCGGCGAATGCTGTTGCCGGTGCGATGATTCCCATTAACGTAGCTAATACTCTCATGACATCCCCCTTTTGATTATCTTGTCGTCCAATTGCTCTTGCAGATCTTATTTGCATAACCGGTGCCAAAAAACATGTTACAAACGTAACCAGCTTATATTGTTGATATTATTTTATTATTTTATATCTATTTCCATCCGCAGATAGAAACCAGGCTGACTACTGTATAAATTTAACATACTAATAACCCGCTAGATACACACAGACACAGTAATTACAGCCAGTTACAATTAAATATATCATTATGAAGTGTATAAAACTCATATACCTACTGCGAAAAACAGCAGACACCAACTATGTTGACATTTTGCAGCAGATTAAATAGATTCATCGCTACTAGTACTAATCTCAAGGAGAACCTACACGTGACAACTCCAAAAAAAGATTTACTGAATTCCCTCTGGGATTTTTTCTGTTCACTTAAGTTGACCATGTTCCTGTTGATCTCTTTGGCGGTCATATCGATCATCGGGACGATCATTCCCCAGGGAATACCTCCCGAAGAATATCTTGCTCAGATCAGCCCGGCCAAAATCAAGCTTTACAAAGCACTGGGATTTTTTGACATGTACCATTCGTGGTGGTTCATTCTGCTGCTTTACCTGCTGACCGTAAACCTGATTGCCTGTTCCATCAAGCGGCTGCCACACATCTGGAAGATCATTACCCAGCCGGTAACGATGCTGAGCAGCGCGCTGGAACAGTCTCTGACCAATGTGGCCACGATCAAAACTTCTGATAAACCGGCTGCACTAAAGGAGCGGGTTGCCGCCTTCCTGAAAGCCGATTTTGCCGAACCGGTGATAACAGAGGCCGATGGCGCCTGGCACTTTTTCGCCCAGAAAACGCCCTGGTGCCGTCTGTCCGTCTACTTCGTCCACCTGAGCGTAATCGTGATCTTCATCGGCTCCATGATCGGCTCACTGTTCGGCTTCAAAGGGTTCGTGAACATCGCCGAAGGGGAAGGTGTCTCCAAAATCATGTCCCGCTCGGAAAAGGAGATCGACCTCGGCTTTGCCCTCCGCCTTGAAAAATTCAGCGTGGCCAAATATCCCAGCGGCTCCCCGAAAGAGTTCAAGAGTATTTTGACGGTTCTGGAGAATGGTCGCCCGGTACCCGGCTACACCAATGTCCGCGTCATCGTCAACGATCCGCTGACCTATAAAGGGATCACCTTCTATCAATCCAGCTATGGAAACGCCGGCAGCTATTTTTTCACCGTCAGCGATCTGAGTGGTAAGAATCCAGTTCTGCTGACTGTCGGCAACCAAGCCTCCGTAAAACTGCCCGACGGCAGCAGCATGCATGTGCTGGAGGCGACCAAGGATGTTTCTCAATTTGCGCCGGAGCTGTCCGGCCCTGCGGCTCAGGTTGAGCTTCATAAACCCGATGGGAAAACGGCAAGTTTCGTCGTGTATGCCAATTATCCACAGTTGAATTTTCAGCGCGCGCGGGAGAATGGCGTTGGCTCTATAATCAGTTACAAGGGTTCCGAGGATCTGTTGTACACCGGGCTGCAGGTTGCCAAGGATCCCGGCGTAGAGATAGTCTGGTTCGGATGCCTCTTGATGATGATCGGCATATATATCGCCTTTTTCATGTCGCACCGCCGCATCTGGGTGCGTATCCAGGCCGGAGCTGTCACCGTTGGCGGAAATGCCAGCAAGAACCAGGGTGCCTTCCAGCAGAATTTTGAGGGGCTTGTAGAGCGGCTCAAAACGGACCTCGCAAAGAAAAAGTAATCCGTTAGCACTGTAAAGCGTTTCCAAAGCCGGCTCCCCGATAGAAATTATTGGCGGGCCGGTTTTTTTTATGTCACGCCTCCTGACGGGCGTTTTGATGGTATAATCACGGGAGTCTTGCGAAAGTTCAGGTGTATTGCATGAATGTTGAATTGAACAAACTTTGGCATGCTCTGCCGGATGCGGAAGTCGTAGATCTCCTCGAAACAGTTCCTGACAGGGGGTTGGACAGCGCTGCTGTGGTGCAACGACAGGAGCAGTTCGGCCTGAATACGATCACCCGTAAAAAGGGGCACAGCCCGATCGTGCTATTCCTGCTGCAGTTCCATCAGCCGCTGATCTACATCCTGCTGGCCGCCGCTGTAACAACCACCGCACTCCGGGAATGGGTCGATGCCGGGGTAATTTACGGGGTGGTGCTGGTCAACGCCGTCATCGGCTTCATCCAGGAAGTCAAGGCGGTCAAGGCCATTGAAGCCCTGGCGCAAGCCATGACCATCAGCGCGACGGTACTGCGGGGCGGCGAACGGCGGCAGATTCCGGCGGCGGAGCTGGTTCCGGGAGATATCATCCTGTTGCAGTCAGGTGACAAGGTTCCGGCCGACATGCGGCTGTTAAGTTCGCGCGAACTGCAGATCGACGAGTCAGCGCTGACCGGCGAATCCGTGCCGGTGCAGAAGCAGTGCGGTGAGCTGCCCGGCGACACGCTGCTGGCGGACCGTACCAACATGGCTTACGCCACGACACTGGTCACATACGGTACCGCCACCGGGGTTGTTGTGGCTACCGGCAACGGCACGGAAGTCGGCCGCATTAATGAGATGATCGCCTCCGCCGATATCCTGGCAACGCCGTTAACCATAAAGATCGCCCGTTTCAGCGGACAGTTGCTGTATGTGATTCTCGGTCTCGCAGCGGTCACTTTTGTTATCGGCATCATGCGGGGTGAAACCTGGCTGGACATGTTCATGGCGGCGGTGGCACTGGCGGTAGGGGCGATTCCGGAAGGGTTGCCGGCGGCGGTAACGATAACGCTGGCCATCGGTGTCAGCAAGATGGCCGGGCGCAACGCCATTATCCGCAAACTCCCGGCTGTGGAAACGCTGGGCAGCACCACGGTAATCTGCTCCGACAAGACCGGCACGCTGACGCAAAACCAGATGACGGTGCAGGAGATATACGCCGGCGGCGACCTGTTTCTCGTCTCCGGAGCCGGGTACACCCACGAGGGAGATTTCACCCGTGAGGCCGTGACCACGGCTCCGCAGGATAACCCAGCGCTGTGCGAGTGCCTGATCTCCGGCCTGCTCTGCAACGATGCCGTGCTGGTAAAAACCGATAATGAGTGGCGGGTTGAAGGTGATCCAACGGAGGGCGCGCTGGTTGTATCAGCACGTAAAGCCGGTTTTGATCGAGAGCAGCTTTTAGCAGAGCTTCCCCGACGCGACGCCATTCCCTTCGAATCGCAACATCAGTACATGGCCACCCTGCATGGCAGTCCCGACGGCCCGGTCGTTTATCTGAAGGGTGCTGCGGAAAGCATCCTGGCCCGCTGCAGCCGGACCCTCTCTCGCACGGGAGCATTGATCCCGCTGGGGTCTGACGACTTGCACCAGGCGGCCGCACGGATGGCGGAAAAAGGGTTGAGGGTTCTGGCGTTCGCGCGCGCTGAGCGTGGAATCTCCAATGCAGCGCTGGATCATGGCGATGTTGCCGGGGGGCTGACTTTTCTCGGCCTGCAGGGGATGATTGATCCACCCAGACCCGAGGCGGTAGCTGCGGTGCAGGTCTGCAAGGATGCCGGGATCCGGGTGAAAATGATCACCGGCGACCACCCTGTTACCGCCGCTGCCATTGCCCGGCAAATCGGCCTGATTGGCGAAACCGGCACGCCGGGTCAACCGGTGGCGCTCAATGGCCGGGATATCGCGGCGTTTTCCGACGCGGAACTTATCGTTGCCGCCGAGCGCTGCGCCGTTTTTGCCCGGGTCGCACCGAAACAGAAACTTCGTCTGGTAGAGGCGCTGCAGGCGTCAGGAAACATCGTCGCCATGACCGGCGACGGGGTAAATGACGCGCCGGCACTGCGGCAGGCTAATATCGGCGTGGCTATGGGGATCACCGGCACCGAGGTTGCCAAGGAGGCCGCCGACATGCTGCTGACCGATGACAACTTTTCCTCCATCGAAGCGGCAATCGAAGAAGGACGCGGTGTCTACGACAATCTGGTCAAGTTCATCACCTGGACACTCCCCACCAATCTTGGCGAAGGTTTGGTGATTCTGGCGGCGGTCTTTGCCGGAGTTCAACTCCCGATTACACCGGTGCAAATCCTTTGGATCAATATGACAACGGCGGTTCTGCTCGGGCTGATGCTCTCTTTCGAACCGAAGGAGCCGGGCATCATGAAGCGCCCCCCACTGGACCCCCGGCAGCCGTTGTTAACGGTAGAGCTGGTAATGCGAATCATCCTGGTCGGCATTATGCTGCTGGCTGGATCGTTCGGCTTGTTCGAGTGGGAACTGAGGCAAGGGAACAGCGTAGCGGTGGCGCGAACCTGCGCGGTCAACATTTTTGTCTTCGGTGAGATGTTCTATCTGTTCAACTGTCGTTCACTACGCCATTCGATGTTCCGGATCGGCCTTTTCAGCAACAACTGGGTTTTAGGCGGTGTCAGCCTCATGGTGCTGCTGCAGTTGCTATTCACCTATCTGCCGGCAATGCACATAGCCTTCGGCAGTCAACCGATCGGCCTGCGGGAATGGGGAATTATAATAGGCGCGTCGCTGATCGTCTATGTCATCATCGAATTCGAAAAATGGCTCCGCCACCGGAATCAAACAGGCAATAGAACGCGGAAAGGGCGGAAATAGCGGATTAAAACGGATCACATTCAGATTCAAAACAATCCGATTCTTCCTGCCTTTTCCGATTTTTCCGTGTTCCATGCATTTTGGTTTTTAAGACTTGTTCACGTAAATACTCAAGTCGCAAGAAACTAATCAAAGGTCTTTCTGAGCAGGTGCAGAACAAGTGCGATCAGCAGCATTAGCGACACGACCGCCGCTCCGGCGATTTTGCGTTTCTGCCGTGCATCATCAAGTTTATCAAGCACGACTCTTATTTTCTTCAGATCGCCCTGAATCCAGGCCGATTCCTTTTTAACCAACTCAACATTCACATTATGGAACAGGCTGTGGAAACTATTCCTTACGGCAAACAGCTCTTTCTCCAGCTTGTCGGTATCGGTGCCGATCTTTTTGAAGACACTGATGCGCCCGTCAATCGCCACGATGGTCGTCTCGGTCTCCTTCATGGCATCACGGATCAAAGCAGCCCGCTCGTAACTGTGGCAGCGACTGCAGCTCTTTTCATTGATCAAATCGAGCGATGCCTTTACCACCTGATGGTTGCCGTGACAGGTGACGCAGGTCGGCCCCCCTTTGCCCAGCATGCGACCATGAGCGCTGGCCAGGTAATCATTCATCACACCGACATGACAGCGACCGCAGAAGGCCGGGATGGCAGGTTCTTTCGGCGCTCCCAGAAAACCGCGCGCCGGGCTCATCGCATTAACGGCGTCCTTCGGATCGCCCCCGTGGCAGCCGTTGCAGTAAATGCCGTTTTCGGCGTGGATGCTCCCCCGCCAGAGCTTGACCGGCTCGCTGTACTTTTCCGGCATTTTAGCGTGACACTCGATGCAGACCGGTTCTCCATTTTCCTGGGCAAACGCTGCTGATGAAGTAATGACGGTAACAAATGCAAGCGACAGGAGGGCATACAGCCCGACACGGAGTTTCATGGCAGTTTTCCCGTATTTCATGATAAGTGCCCCCAGATGCCGAGTCCGATCCAGAGCAGCAGCCCACCGATGGCACAGATCAGGAACAGCGGCCGTTTCAACGGATGGCGCTCCGGGCTGCGATCAATGAAGGGGAGCAGCGCCAGGAAGGTCATGGCGGCGCCCTGAAGCGACAGGCCGATCAGCTCATTCGGAAATATTTTCAGGGTCTGATAGTTGGCGAGGAAGTACCACTCCGGCTTGATGTGGGCCGGTGTCACAAAGGGATTGGCCGGAATGAAGGAATCGCTGGTAAAAAACAGGTACGGATCGAAAAAGACCACCGCCATAAAACAGGCCATGTAGATCGCAATCGAACGCATATCTTCCAGGGCAAAGTTCGGAAAGAAGGGAATCCCGCCCGGATGCTTCTCATAGCTATAGTTGTCACCCCGCCACAGGTTGGTAGTCACCTGCTGCCCAAAGGGGGGCGTCGAAACACCGGCGCGTTTGAGGAAGAAGAGATGGGCACCGATCAGCGCCGCGATACCGGCCGGAATGACCGCCACATGCAGGGCGAAAAAGCGGCCGAGAGTCGGAGGCCCGACCAGCACACTGCCGCGCAGGAACTTCACCAGATACGGCCCGGCCACCGGAATGGCACTGGCACTGTTGGTCGCCACGGTGGTGGCCCAGAAGGAAAGCTGGCTCCAGGGGAGCAGGTAGCCGGTCAGGGAGATCCCCTGAATCAGAGCCAGCAGCGTAAAACCTGAGACCCAGTTCAACTCGCGCGGTTTCTTGTAGCTCCCCATGAACAGCACCGAAAGCATATGAAGCAGCAGCGCCAGCACCATCATATTGGAACCGACGGCGTGGCACATCCGGATCAGCCAGCCGAAGGGAACGTCGTTCATGATGGCGGTGACGCTCTTGAAGGCTTTGTCGGCATCCGGCACATAATAGATCAGCAGCAGCATGCCGGTCACCACCTGCAGGGCAAAGGCGAACAGCAGGATACTCCCCATCGAGTACCAGACATTGATATTGCGCGGCAGGAGATACCCGGTCAGCTCCTTCTCAACTACCTCACGAACCCCGACCCGTACATCTATCCAGTCAACGACCTTTTTTATGAGTAACATATCAACTCCTTAACATTTACGGCAATACAACAAACATTTTACCGCAGCCAGTAAAAGTCAATTCAACCGACGGTTACATTCCCGGCTGTCACTGCGAAAGGAAGTTTCTTAAGCGGCTTGGGAGGCGGCCCGGCAGTCACAACACCGTCGGAGGAATAATGTCCGGCGTGGCAGGGGCAGAGGAAATCCTGCTTATCCTTTTCCCACTGTACGATGCAGCCGAGATGGGTGCAGACCGCCGAAAACGCGAACAGATCACCACCCCGCTTGCGCACCAGAACCGCCGAAGACCCGGCAAATTCAAAGAATTTTGCCTCCCCTTCCCGAACATCCGCAGCCGCTATCACAACTTTTCCAGCCGTTTCACTGCCGGATCCGGGAGCAAGATACCGGAACAGCGGCCAGGAAACCGCCGCCGCTGCAATCGCACCAAGGCCGCCCAGGCATATTCCGAGGAATGTCCTCCTGCTGCTGTTACTGTCCATACTTCCTCCTAAGCGGTGTAGCTGAGACACAAGTTAGCGGGTAAACTATAGCCGCGTTATCAACTATTGCAAGTAATTGCTGCAGTGTATGACAGGATTGTCACAATGATTGGCGGTGTTTATTAGTGAGGGATGCTCCGGTTTTTCTTGCAGATAGCACAAAGGCGGCCGATTGGCCGCCTTTAAAAGAGTCGATAGAAAAAACATTACTGTCCCTGCCCTACATGCGGCCTGGTCTTAATCGATCAGCTATCGTTGCGAACACTCCGCGACCCCGACAACCATGAGATACAGACGGACATCAATCGTGTGCGTCTCGCCGGGCTTTGAAGGTAATGAAACAATAGATTCAAGTATCTTTTTGGCCATTTCTTTTTCCCTGGAAGCACGTGAGGGAAGATCCTTGGCAAAGGTCAGAATCTTTATGTCTGAGCCGATATCACGAGGACTGGCCTGGGAAAATACCAGAGAAATTTGATCCGGCTTGACTATGGCCGCTCTGCCGCCTGGCGCTTCAAGCGTATCTGCCAGGATGCCCGGCAGAGCCTGTGCCAGATTGTCAAGAATGATGTCCGAAACGTTTGCCTTGTGGATGATTGTCGTGTTCATTGTTTTATCCCCCTGTGTTGTCAAATAATCTGAGGTAGTATATCAGGAAATTCGGCATTTGGTTATGACTTGATGAAAAAAGGCGACCATTTGATTTCATATCCTCCCGCGAGCAGCGGCGCAAACCAGATGTTTGTCTCTCACTCCAACTGCAATTACGGTTACAAAGACAAGATTGTCCTCTACTCGATAAAACCAAACGATGCCCTATTCCTCTTAACTTGATCTTGTTGCCATCTGCAACAATTAATTTGACCGCACACGCACCATCGTTTAGACTATGTTTAAACTATCAACGATTGGAGTACAGTCATGGCACAAGTAGAAGCGGTTCTTGATTTGAAACAATGGGGCAATAATCTTGGGGTGCGGCTGCCGGTGAATGTTGCACGAGCCGCCCACCTGCATGCCGATCAACGAGTGCAGATTACCGTAGAAGATGGACGGGTGATCATCACCCCGGTTAACGACGCACCGCTGACGCTTGAACAGCGGCTTGCCCGGTTTGATCGCAACAGGCACGGCGGTGAAGCGATGACAACCGATGAGCCACTTGGGGCTGAAAAATGGTAACTCCGACAAAACCGGTTATCGTCAAGAAAGCCCTCTGGGTACCGGAGCGGCAGGAGATCATCTGGATTAACTGCAACCCTCAGGCGGGAAGCGAGATGCGAGACCTGCATCCTTTTCTTGTGTTGTCGCCGCGCTCCTTTAATGATCGAACGTCGCTGGTTATCGGCCTGCCCATGACAACAGCCGAGTACAATACAGACAACCCCTTTGCCGTGGCTGTGGGAAATGCAAAGAGCAAGAAACCTGAAAAAACCAGCTATGTGCTATGCCATCAACCAAAATCTTTTGACTGGCTCAGCCGCAAAGCATCACCCCATCCGCTCAAACGCCTGCAGGATCATCTTTTTGCCGAAGTCTGCACCCGCCTGAACCAGATTATACAGCTTGCGTAGGCATGAATTATCCGTGTCGGAAGATGTGATGTTGGCTGGGTGGAATGAGTGGAGAGAAGGGTGGGGGATCTCCGGTTTATTTTTCGCGGATATTTTAAAGGCGGCCGGTTAGCCGCCTCTGCTTTGTAATCTTATCATCGTGGAAGGCTGACCCTGAGCGCTACAATGTCGGCGACATTTACCCGACCTGGGCCATTAATCTAAATGTATCAGCAGCCGCTGAAATAACCTTCATTCTCCCATGACCGCTAAAAGGTTTCTCTTCAACACTGAAAAGTCCAGCCTCAGTAAGCTTGTCAATATCCCGCTTTACTGCGCTCCGATCCCGGTGAAGACGGCGGGCTATCTCAGCAATTGATCCAGGTTCCTCTTTAACCGCCCTGAAGAGATTCATCCTGGCTGTCGTAACCAGTTCGAGAAGCTCTGATGGATCCTCAAACGATATGACACACTCAGATTCAACTCTCTCACCTCTATCCAATTTTCGGGCAAGTTCTTTCCCTCGCTCAAAAAACTCTTTTTCCGTACCGGTCGTAATAGTCAGTTTCATCATACGGTTACCTCTCTATGTTCTCTTTCAGGAACAAAGACCATTCCTGATCAAATTGATTTTCCATTTCCTCGAATGACACGAATTCAACGGACTCCATTTTCCCCATAAAATGCCTGTGATGGTATCCATGTTGGTTATCGAATCCAATAACCCGGCCATTATCACCGGGATAAAAATGAAAATTGATATAGGCAAGGTTGTATCTGGTGATATTGCCAAGTTCATCTTCCCAGATTTCGCGGCGCAACTGACCGTTCCCCCGTTTGTTGGAAATTTTATGCCGTTCATCTCGAATCTTTCTCTCAGCCATGACCAACAATATCCTCCCTGCTATTTTTCGTCAAGCTGCAATTTCCCCAGTGATACACACTATCCCTCACTTTTTTCCCCACCAGATCAATCCGATCTGCCCGCCCTTTTTTCTCCCTCAAATACACCAAAGGCGACCGATCGGCCGCCTTGTTTCGTCTTGTTATTTTGAAAGTCCGGCACTCTGCGCCTCCCATTAAAGCAATAAGGCAAGCCTGGCCCCGCTGGTACTTCTGATAACCAGCACACACACTAACTATCGGTTTACATTAGTGATTATTGGTCCTTACTTTTTAGACTTCTTCGATTTAATTGTGTAACTGTCTACAGTATTCAGTGTTTTATTTTTTTTCGAGCCATTATTTTTATCAAATCCCAATTTTTTATTATCCATATCATCTTCAACTTGATCATTTCTTAAATGTTCTCTTCTTAGACGTTCTTTTTCTAATTGTATTTTTTCACGTTCTACTTGTATTTCCGACATTTGGATATCCAAGTTTGCTTTTTGGTCAACATCTTGTCCAGCTCGTTGTGATTTTTTATTGGATGTATATATTTGTTGTGATTCTAATTCACGGATCTCATTCCTTTGAGCCTTTCTTTCAGACTCAGTTGAAGTGCTTCCAATACAGACAGCCTCCACACTATCACCATGGTCAACAATCTTGAACTCCTTGCATTCAGCAAAGACAATGCCGGGGATTAAGAGTGCAGCAACCAGCAATAAAAACCGAGCGTACAGGTAAATTGGAATGGCATTGTTTATTCTCCAGTATTAAAAATTTTAACGTGCTGGATAATACCACGATCAAATAATAATACAATAATTCTAATTCATCCGCAGAATTTGTGGGTGACCTCTGGCTCAGGAAGCTTCCCAAGCGTATTATGACCCCTGCGGGGTCAGGCTTGAGTTGTTGCTTTTATCTAACATCCAAAAACATCCGCGATCCGATCAAATCCCATCGTCGTCGCATCTCCAATTTTCATATTTCAGTGCACCTTCTTACTCCCACAATCTCCTGAAATTGGATCGTCAGGCACCTGCCGCTCGACACGCAAACCCATATCGGCAACTGTTACACTAGTTTTTTAACGCATGTAAAGGCCCATGCAGTATGGGTTTGCGGGATGTGTAAAAAAATGGGCACCCTGCCCATTTTTTTACAGTCTATAAAACTGGTAG
>JANYBN010000073.1 GCA_025360785.1 Geobacter sp. | reverse complement strand
TTGCGGCTTCAGCACCACGGCGCTCGCCTTTGCGTACGAATCGGCATCGGGTCCGTGCGGCACCATGCAATTGTGCAAGCTCGCGCCACCGGGCTTGAAGCCTTCGGGCTTCGCGTCGTATTGGCCGTGGACGAGTCCCATGAACTCGCTCATCAGGTTGCGGTGATACCACGGCGGTCGAAACGTGTCTTCGGCGACGAGCCAACGCGGCGGAAAGATCACGAAGTCGCAATTGGCAGTCCCCGCGGTGTCGGACGGCGAGGTCAACACGGTGAAGATCGACGGGTCGGGATGATCGTAGCTGATCGATCCGATCGTCATGAAGGTCGCGGTGTCGTATTTGAACGGCACCAGGTTGCCATGCCATGCGACGACGTCGAACGGCGTTCGCTGCAGCGCCGAACGCCACAGCCCGCCGCCGAACTTCTTGATCAATTCGATCTTCTCCACGACATCCCGCACAGTCTGGTTCTTCTGGTACGAGGCGAGCACAGCATCCGACAACCCCTCGATGCCGAGCTTGACATGAGTAATATTCATTCTCTTCATTAGCGATAGTTTTGCTTCATCGATTCCATCAATGCGTATATCAACTGCAAAAGAATATTTATCCGGAATTTCATGCTGTTCCAAAAGCTCTACCCTGTGACGTAACGCCTTTTCAGAATATATCCCGAAGTTCAAATCATGCAGATACAAACTACCGAACGGCCTTGAGAGGATATCCTTAACCAGCACTTCATCGTCCACAAACCGGACTCCTTCACCCATTTTCCGGTAGGTCTGGCCAGCGACACAAAAGCCGCACTTTTCAAAACAACCAAAAGAGGTAAACACTGCCGCCTTTGTCTGCTGAAGCGGAAACAGATGGTCAAAACTTGGGATTATATTTGTTGAAAGCCGCTTTGCCTTGATTTGCCCTGAGGGCTTGTCTTGAATGGCCTGAAGAATCGTCTCGGAGGGTTCTCCATCAAGGAGGCAATCAAAATCGTCGATAAATCTGTCTCGGTCGAGAGAAAAATATGGACCGATACCAATAGTAAAAACCCCAAGTTTCCGCAAGCGTTTGGAAAAATGGGCCGCAATGAACGGATTGCCCCAGTCCTTGGTCGGTACCAGTGGATCGGCTCCCATAATAATGACGGTCGTTGGCTCCATCGACATCAGGTTCTCCAGCACCTCCCCATACAGAGAGCCTTTCCCGTCTACCGCATCGATGTATGTTTCAAAGTTGTCAAAAAGAAAGCGCAGATTCCAATGTATCGTGCTGTCGGTTGCATCTGCGTTATAGACACAGTGCTCGATATCTTGATCTTGCAGAATCCGTGACAGATAGCAAAGGCTTATTGGAGCCTTGTTGTTGTGGCTCCCCATAAAGCGGTAAAATGGCGGATTAAACAGGACAACTTTGGCTTTCATGATCTTCTCTCCATTTCGTCTGCAACGGCTGAATACGACTGCAGCGTTGTATCCGTTTTAGCGCAGGCTCATCCTCTGCTTGCCAGGTAATGGTCCTTTTCTCCGGCTAAAGGCTGGTGTTCAGGCATTATACCAAAACACCAATCCTGAAAAAGCTTCTCAACAGTTAGATTATAATTGTTATGCGACGGGACACAATAGGCGCAGTGGGCTCGCGAAGTGGATGTTCTCCGGGCCAGACTGTCCGACCAGAGTGCCGTGAACTGGGATTTAAGCGTACCGGGACTATCAAACTCGCTAAGCTGGCCAATCGATTTTACAAATCCCTTTCGGGACTGTGTCCCTGGATTTGCCGCGTCCGGGCACGGATGCAACTCGCCATAAGGCCCCACTGTCAACATGCGACCACGTATCGCTACCCAGCAACGGCTTGGATGGGCTTCGCTTGCTCCTGTGATTTCGTCTCTCGGCAGCAGGCTATCATCCACTACCACATCCATCGGAGCGAACAACCCGTCGCGCACTTTCGCCATAAGCTCGTCAAAGGACTTCCTGAAGTCCATGCTTTTTGCTTTATACTCAGCTTTCTCACCAAAACAGGTTTCTACCGCCTTGATATCGCAGAAGTCAAGTTCGGTATCCCTCGCCCGTACCAGAAAGGCCTCCACATTTCTGTAGGAAAATTTTGAAACCAGGCAACTTGCACCGATTCGTATTGTCCCGGCCTTTCGCTTTTTGGCTGCAACGACATTTTGTATGTTTTTCCAGAGGGTTTCGAATAACTCCGGTGCCCGCCCCTTGTATTGAAACCACTCTTGAGCGTTTGAAGAATCGACACTAAAACGCACTTTTGTAAGGCAGGTCACAAGAATTTCATACTCGCGCTCTGCCCACGATTTCGGAAAAATTCCGTTCGAATAGAGGGAAATCTGGGCTGTATTACTTCTTCCACGCAGATGAGCAATACCATCGAGTGTAAGAGCTGAAAGAGAAGGCTCGCCGCCGCCGCCAAAGCTGAAACTATCCACACCCAAATCCAGAAACATATCCTCCATCAAGAGCAATCGGTCTAAACTCAAAGGCAGACCAAACTCTGGATACCCAAGAAAATGCAATTCTCCACCGCTGTCGGAATGAATATTCGGGCACGCTTTGCAGCGGAGATTACACATCAGAGCTGGATGGAACTCAACATGGCTTGGCATGCAGACTTCACCGTTGAACATCGCTTTGAGTGTTGGAATATTCTCCGGCAACAGTTCTTTTCGAAGGAAGCTGACACGTCTGCGCATAGGAGATTCAAACGTCAGAACGTCCTGGAATTCACGCACGTTTTTGATGATTTCGTAAAACCTGACGAGTTCATCCCTATCCAGTACAAGTTCTTCAGCCAGCTCACTGCTGGGCTTGCTCGGCTGTAAATACAACTCGCCAGCAATTTGGAGCAGCAGACGGCAATCCTCGTCGCTGAGGTTGTCAATCTTTAGATTACTGGCCGCTTCACAACTCAGGAAACGTGCCAGCTTAATCTTTTCCGCAGCTGAATCTTGCGCCAAAAGATGTTCTTTGCTAACGATATCCTGCGCAAAACGCATGAGAGAGGAAAGGAACAATTTCATAATATCCGGGTTTCTCTTAGACAAGGTATCTAAGCCAAATGGTTTCATTCAATAGCCACTGGGACGACCTCGCATGCTCCATTGTTCCAGCTCTATGGTGCAAGGTATTTACAACGCTGGAACATTGACAGTTATTCTCGTAACTGTCAATATGGTCCGCCAAATTACATGCCTTGGAAGGTTGACGAATGAGCCGATTCAAGGCTTAGCTGAAGCAATAAAAGAATTTATGCGGGGTTAATTACATGTCTGCATTCGAATCCTATTCCCGTTATTACAATCTTCTTTATCAGGACAAGGATTACGCCGGTGAAGCAGCGTATGTCAACAGCCTCATCGACAAACACCTTCCCGGTGCAGCAAGCATTCTCGATCTGGGCTGCGGCACCGGAACTCACAACTTTCTGCTGGCAGAAATGGGCTACGAAGTAACCGGCGTCGACATGTCACAAGAGATGCTCGCTGTCGCCAATTCCCGGCTCGCAGGTATCAGCTCTGCGCAACTCCCCTTGATCAGCTTTCATGAGGGCGATATCCGCACCGTACTCCTAAAACGCACTTTCGACGTAGTCATCTCCCTCTTCCATGTCATAAGCTATCAGACTTCCAACGACGACCTTACCGCCGCCTTTGCCACAGCACGATCACATCTGAAACCGGGTGGGATATTTATTTTCGACTGCTGGTACGGTCCGGCGGTATTAACTGATCGCCCGGCCGTACGTGTCAAGCGGCTTGAGAATACAGAAATCGCGTTGACGCGAATGGTCGAACCGGTGATGCATCCCGATATGAACCTCGTAGAGCTTAATTATCACATCATGGCCAGGGATAAAAAGAACGGCGCGGTTGAAGAGGTGCAGGAAACCCACCGAATGCGCTACCTTTTTCGCCCTGAGATAGAGTTGCTGGTGCAAAAATCCGGGATGTCTATTATAGAGTCATCGGAGTGGATGACGGGACTTGAGCCGGGATTCGGAACCTGGGGTGTCTGTTTCGTGGTGAAAGGATGAAGAAAATCGGCCTTTTCCTGGACTGTTCCCCTCCCCGCGGTGAATTTCAGATCAACCAGTTTGTTTTGGATGCTGTGTCCGCGCTTCCCTCAGAGCGTTTTTCCGTAGTTGTCGCCTACTCGTCAGAATTGTGGACTGAGTATCTTAGAAATTACAACCTGAAAGCGATTCATGTCCCTGCGGGAGTCTGGGGGCGGGCACTCTGCCTGGGATGGACCCTGCTTGGCTTACCGATGGGGCTTTGGCGAAAAATCTGCCCTCTGTTTCACCCGTTGACCCGGGCCTTTCTGCGGGAGCAGTGCGATCTCTGGATATTTCCTTCTCAGAATTCAAGAAGTTATCAGATTCCCGTGCCGGCCCTGGGAAGTATTCACGATCTCATGCACCGCTATGAAAGGGGCTTTCCGGAGTCGTCATCAAAGCGGGAATACCAGTACCGGGAGAGGATGTTCGCGAATGTCTGCCATTGGGCAAAGGGAGTACTGGTTGATTCGGAGGTGGGGCGGCAGCATGTCGCCGAATCGTACGGTATGCCGCTTGAGCAAATCCATGTGCTTCCTTTCGTCGCACCACCATATATCCGGGAAACCAGCAGCCCGCCCGGATTTGACTCCCGCTACTCCCTTCCGGATAAATTCATCTTCTATCCTGCGCAATTCTGGGAACACAAAAATCATAAACGGCTGATAAGGGCGGTTGCAAGCTTGAAAAAGGAACTTCCGGACCTGGCGCTGGTGCTGGCCGGAGCTCCAAAAAACGCTTATGATTCGGTTATCAACCTCATACACGAACTCGGCCTCACTAATGATGTCCACTTTCTCGGTTACGTCCCTGACGCCGATATGCCGGAGTTTTACCGCCGCGCCCGTGCTCTGGTTATGCCGACATTCTACGGCCCGACGAATATACCCCCACTGGAAGCGTTCGAGGTTGGTTGTCCGGTAGCGATATCGGGGATTTACGCTATGCCCGAACAAGCCGGAGGTGCGGCGTTGCTATTTAATCCGGAGTTGGTTGAAGAAATCGCAGATTGCATCAGAAGATTGTGGCTTGATGATGAATTGTGCGCTGAGCTGATTAACCGTGGCAAGGGGCGCGCTGAGGCTTGGGGGAAGAGACAGTTCAATGAACGGCTGCGAATCATTGTAGAGCAGATTACCGGAGATCCGGAGATCGCGACAAAGTGACAACTCAGGTTGAATCTCTCTCCGATATGACACCATCAATACCTGCAATAGTATATTTCATGGTCATGGAGTAAGCATTGACTCTGCTGCTTTATATTTCTTTCCCTTTGCTCTGTATTCTGGCGATCCCGCCTGCTTTCCGTCCCGGTTCTTTAGCAGAACGGATGGTGTTAGGAATCGCTCTCTACGAAGTTCTTCTTCTCATAATAGGGCTCCCCCTTGGACTGACACATCATCTGACATCCCAATATTATGTTATCTTCACCTGGTGCGCAGCAATCCCCCTGGCGGCGCAGTCGTGGAAAAACGGCATCCGCCTTGATCCGGCACACGCACTCCGCTGGCTTAGGACACGGAGGGGTACTGCGGTGCTGTTGCTGGCAACTTTCATGGCGGCAGCTTTTGCGCTCCAGCTTGGCTTCGATGCGTTCTACGGTACCCGGCACTATGACGGCCTCTCCTATCACATCCCACGCGTGATGTTCTGGCTGGACCACCAGAGCTTTGCTGCATGGACGACACCGGCATGGGCTCAGGTCGGACTCCCGGTAGGCGCTGATGTTATTCTGGTGCTGGCTATCGCAATATGCATTTCCTCCTATTGGCCAGTTTACGTGGCTTTTTCCGATTTTCAGGGTGGAGATTTTGGACGCGCCCACAAGGTTGGAACAGTCACGGAGTTTACGCATGCCGTTGCAATGAGCACTGGACACTGGCTACTGGAACCACTCGGCTATATCACTCCATTCAAAGAGGATTGGGTTAAGGGTGTTTCAAAAACCGTGTATAACTTTCTTGGCGCGCACTTAGAGAAATTACCGGAGAGCTGGAAACCATGGCCCGCCCAGGATGTCGGCCGCACCGGTCTGACGTCCGTCCTCCTGCTCCCGGCATTACTCATTGGACTTTCCCCACGTGCACGCAAGCCCGCGATTGCAATCTTTTTACTGGGATTCATCTCATTGAGCGGCATGGTGCATTTCCAGGCCTGGGGGACACGTTACCATATTGTTTTGTTGGCCGGGTTCGCCCTCTTATGGGGAAGCACAAGATTTTTCCAGCGCGGGAAGCGTCGGTGGGTGCTGACAGGCATCGTTACTCTGAACGTTTGTGCCTTGCTTGGAGTCATTGCCATACGTTTTTTCGTGGACACGACCAGTAAATCAAAACCTGGCGGGTCTTACTACTACCTTTCAGAAGAAGACCGGCACACTATTGCCGGTACACTGTCGGGCCACCCGCTTCAGGTGGTCACAAATGATACATTGGATGCATTATTGGTGGGGCCGGGCATCGACTACTCATTAAGCTACATCATCTGCCCCGCTGATGGAGACTGGAACCGGGAAATGAGGAATGCTGCCCTGAAATCAAACTGGCTCGCAATTGTTCACGAAGGCAAGACGCAAATACTCACCGGGCCGACGGGCTGGCATCGTCCCGGTGAGCATACCTGTCCGGAGATATCTACGCTGACATTGGAAAACGCGCTGTCCCGTTCCGGATGGCAACTGTACAGGCGAACCCCCATCGTTGATTTGTGGAGAGTCCTGTGAAAATCATTTATCCCGGCCAGACCGGCCTTAAAATCACTTTTTCCGGCATTTACAGAAAGTGCGTCCCATGACGCCAATTCCGTTAATCACAATTGTCACCCCCTCCTACAATCAGGGAGGATACCTGGCTGAAACCATTGAGAGTGTTATCAGCCAGACTGGCGACTTCTTCATCGATTACATCATCATTGATGGCAAATCAACGGACAATTCCGTCGAGATCATCAAACATTATGAATGTTTGTTACAGCAGGGGGGGTGGCCGGTTACATGCCGTGGGATCACCTATCGCTGGTTCAGCGAAAAGGACAAGGGGCAGACCGATGCCCTGATGAAGGGATTCAACATGGCAAGGGGAGAAATCCTCGCCTGGATCAACTCCGATGACACCTACCTGCCGGGAGCAGTACAAGCCGCAACAGACTTCTTTCGGGACCATCCCGACACCGGACTTCTGTACGGAGACTCCCATTATTGCGACGCCACAGGCGCCATCATCGGCAGGTATCGGACCCGGGAGTTCGCTCTCGACACGCTTGCCTCGTTCAATTTCATCTGCCAGCCTTCCGCCTTCTTCAGGCGGGATGTTTTTGAAGATGTCGGGGGCCTGGACAAGACGCTTCATTTTGCCATGGACTATGACCTCTGGATCAGAATCGCGAAACGCTTCTCCTGTGGATATCTGCCACGATTCCTGTCAACGTACCGCCTCCATGAGGCATCCAAGACCATCAGTGACCAGACGCTCATCAGCAACTGCAAAGAGGGCCTTGCGATAGCTATCAGGCATTTTGGCTGGGCTCCACTGACAAGAATATTTACCTTATGTCGCACCACCGCAAAAGCATGGTTACCACCTTTTTTATCTTCTTCAAAACTCCTGGTCATGGTAGCTGCAGCCATCTGCTCCATTGTTTTATCACTCCGGCTTAATCACGGTTTTAACCGCAACGACCTGAAACTGATAAAAATGGAGAACTTCCGCAAACTCTTCAAGAGCCGCAGTGAAATTATGACCGGGAAACAGAACCAATTTTAGCCCAAGGACAATGAGGCCACTCATGCTTATACTACCCAACACCCGTTTCAGCTTCAACGGCATGATCGTGCTGGCAGCTATCGCCTCTCTTCTTTATTATGCATCCATATTTGTTTTTTCAGTTAACGTGCCGGTCGGCGATGATTACGCCATGCTCAGTTTTCTGAATGAATTCGGAGCCGCTGGCGGGATTGAAACCAAACTAAAACTTCTGTTTTCCTTTCACAACGAGCACCGCATCGTAATCACGCGGCTGATCATGCTTTTTTGCGCCAAAGTAACCGGTTCTCTGGACTTCCGGGTGTTGAATCTGATCGGTAATTCCGCATTACTGCTTACCCTTGTCGTAATCAGCAGAATGCTTCGCCTGAGTGAAATCCCGCTGAAATTGGCCCTTCTGTTTTTGATTGTTTTGCAGCCACAGCCACTGAAATTGATGTTTTATCCCATGGCAGGAGTGCAGGCATATTTTGGATTACTGTTTTCTTTCCTGTATCTAAATTATTCCCTGAAGGATTCCCGCTGGTGGTACTCAGCTCTACTTTGCTATCTGCTTGCGGTATTCACTACCGGCAGCGGCATTTTTCTCGTAATCATAGGAATACCCTTATTGCTGTACAAAAAGAGCTACACACGAGCTGCACTCCATGCGGCTGTCGCCTTACCGGTCGTGATCCTGTACTCGCCCGGTTCGTCTAATCTGCAGTTTCTTGTCGAGCATCCGGCGACAGTTGCAAAGTTTTTCCTCCTGCTCCTGGGCAGCATTGCTCAATTGCCCATGATGGGAAGCCCCTCTCTCCAGATCGGATTCAGCCTTGTTCTCCTCGGCTATTTTGTTTACTTCATATGGGATGAGGCACGTCGCACCCCGGCACGGTTTTCAAATGAACGACTTGCGGTGTTCTGCAGCATGCTCTACCTGCTCATGATTATCGGCCTGATTGCGCTTGGACGTGCTTCTCTTTACGAAAGGGATCTGTGGGGAGCATCACTTGACGGTCGTTACAGGATTTATTCCATCCTGTTTTTTGCCATCTGCTGTATTGATGCCGTGGTAAGATTTAGTGAGCGGGGAAAAGTTGTCGTGAAATTCTCTGCCTCTATGGCAACTCTTGCACTTTTGTTCAATCTGGTCTGGTTTGCCCCTTCAATTATTACAATGAGACTTGATTCCTTGAGACGAGTCCGGGCGATGCGGCAATGGCAGGCAACCGGTGACATTTCGGTCCTGCCGATATGGTCTACTCCTCCTGAAGAGGCCCAGGCTAATCTTGTCAATGCTGTCAGGAACGGGACCTATCGACCGTAACATCAGATACTTTCTCCAGAACGCTTTTCAGTCCCACGCCAAGCGCGTCGGTGCAGCATTTACTCTTGAAAGTGTTGTACCCCTCTCCAGCTATGTGCTCTCGCAAAAGGATGTTATCTTTTAGCTCCAGAATGGCATTCGCCAACGCACCGGCATCGGCCATGGTTACGAAGAAGGCATTCTCCCTGTCGGTCAATAACTCCCTGTTTCCGGGGCAGTCCCCCACTATCACCGGTTTTTTCATCGCCAGGAATTGAAAAGTTTTTCCGGCTATCACCCGTTTTGCTTTGTCGATATCGGAAAAATGCCCGCCCAGACAGATATCCGCCTGCGCGATTTCCAACGGTAACTGCTCATAAGGAAGCCAGTCGACAAACCGGATATTGCCGACTCCCAGGCTCTGCGCAAGACTTCGTATCTTTATTTGTTCCATACCCTTGCCGACAATGACAAACTCAATATCTTTCTCTTCACGCAATTGGTCGGCGGCCTTGACAATGTACTCAGTGCCATGCAGCGGCAGGAAAGAAGAGTAGTAAAAGACTCTGAACGTATGGTCTTCTCTTTTCAGTTCCCGCGGGTAAAACAGAGACTCATCGGCCCCGACAAATACCCGCTGAAATTTGCTTCCCGGCAAGCCGAATGTTTTAGTGAAATAGTCGATGTGAGCATCGGTATCGAGCAGAATTCTGTCCGCCAGAGAGCAGGAATATCTGTCAAGCCAATAAAAAAACTTTCCGGCCAATGAATCCGGCTTGAATCGTTTCCTGTCGAAACACATCGTGTCAAAGATGGAGAGGAAAGCATCAAAAATTATCGGTTTATTGGTTAGCATGCTTATAATAGGCATAAGCGGCTGTCCAAGAAAGCCCACAAATACACAATTGATGTTTTCGTTTTTTCGTAAGAGAAATTTCCAGACAACTTTCAGGAAGCGGGTGGGATAGGTTTTAGATGAGTCGGTGCAGTGACTAATTTCGGCGCCGTTATTTTCCAGCATTTTGAGGAGCATCGTATTTCTGATATACGACGGCTCGCGACCGGCTATAAAAAGGATCTTCATGTGTTAGTTTCCCTTACAGTCACCAGTTTAACCGCCCTTGAGTCAGTTCCGTTCCCCCGCCCTGCCGGCGTCCAACAGATCCAGTACTTCGTTGAATACACCTCCATGGTCCCTGTCATTCCCTTCCGCCCGCGAACAGGCCCGGATCATATCAGTTCCTTGTCTGACGAACAGCATTTCCCGCCGGGGAAAGAACAGCCGCACCGGCAGCCAGTATAAGAATGAGGCGCCAAGCAGGATAGCCGCCGTCCAGATGAACAGGACGCCATAATCCTGAATGAAATCGGTTATCACCATGCGCCTGAAATCTGGAAAGGCGAGGCGGTAGCCATCACGGGCAAAAGTCCCGCCACCCGGTACGTTTCCGGCAAAAACGACCTCTTTATCCTTCAGCAGCTTGAAAGTGAAAACCATGCGGCCCGTTACATAAGGATCAGAACCATCACCCGGATCTGCCATGCTCACCATGAGTCGATAGGGGGAGTCCGGTATTTCCAGCGGAGCTTCTTTACCCGCCGGATAAATATTAAGAATGGCATGTTTTTCAAAGGCGGAGGGGAGATCGGGCGCAGAAAACCGGACGAGGAGGGCAACGCCCAGGAATCGGGGGTAGACAAAAGATCCATGATACCGGGTCGGCGGATATATCCCGCACTCTGTCCGGGCATCACCCTTTCCTGAAGGAGCTACCTCCATAATCAATTCTTTTGATAGTATCCTCCCCGTGGATTTTTCCAGTCGAATTCGCTCGACAATGCCGCCACTCCCCGATGGAGCAGGCAAGGCAACGCCCTCGACTACGGGCCCACGGTAGGAAGTCCGGGTAACGAGACTGATAAATATTCCGACAAAGAGACAGAACACACCGAAGAGAAAGAGCTGCCGCGCCGGAAAAATGCTGCCCCCCTGCCAAGCAGTAAGGTTATGTTCCGTTTGGCGGGTTCTATAACCCAGTACGTCAAGCCTTTCACGCAACCCGGCAAAGGCTGGGGAAATGGCGATCTCGATGGTCTCATCAAACAACTCGGGATCGCTTCCAGCAACATTGCCGTACATCAACCGCCGCCTTTCAATAAAGGCTCTGATTTCCGCCACGATCCGTCCGGCGATGTTGAGTGGGAGTAACGCCAGCAGAGCCACCAGAACGACACTCCGCCGGGTTAATTCCATCTGGGTTATCAAGGCATCTTCAGTAAAAAAAGCTATCACGATATAGATAATCAGGAAAATTCCGATGACAACGGGAGAGGTTATCCGGGACGTCAGCAGTACCCCGACAGCACGCAGCAGTCGTTTCATTTGCCCCCCTCCTTGATCTTGGATGTTGACTGCACCGTATTGCCCCATTCGTTAATGAGCGTCAGGGCATCAATATGCACACCATCATCCTTTTCCGCAAAGGTGATCGGGACGGGGTTGCAGCCGCCGGGTTTACCCACGGTTTCCAGCGGAATGAGCGTTTTGCAGTAATAGCAGATTACCGTTCCATCGGCCTGACCGTAGCCGTCCGGTTTACAGATGGCACAGGCATCCAGATCCACGGTCAACTGCCCGGCGGGCCCCATCAGTACAAAGAAGCGCGCGTCCTTTCCTCCCCGGTTGAACAGGAATTTGTGCAGTTTGCCATCCTCAAGGTCTACTTCCCCCTTCTTCGGAATTATGATCTCCCCGGACGAGGTTGCCGTGACGACTATCGGTTTCGGATCCCAGTATTCCACGCTCGGAAAACGACTCTGATAGGCCGCCGCAACAAAAAACAGCAGGGAGATCAAGGGAATTACCAGACGGAAGCGCCGTTCCCTGATCGCGGCAGCCAGAATTTTACGGCGCTGTGCCCCCTGTCTGATATGGGCAACCGGCGGCAATCGTTCAAATTGGCCGGCAAGCAGGACGAGGAGTGCAGGCGTAAACCAGATGAACAATCCTCCCCAGAAACCGATCTCCTTGCCGAATAGCAGGCCGATATACCTCCAGAGGTAGCTCTGGATAAAGACGTGATCAGGAATCAGCATCGACTCCATAAACTGGTGCACAAAGTCATGAGCAAACTTCATCACTTTCATGCTTAACGGAGAAAAAAGGTCGAGGCGGAGGATCGAAGAGGAGCTGAAAAGCAGGAGTGCCGCCACAGCTGTCGGCATACCGTAAGGTGATACCGCGAATGATTTTGGCAGCCGTTTCTCAATGGCCAGGGTGGCATACGCCACGGCATACGCCACGGCGCCGGAAGCCGGAACAAGCAATGAAAGCCCCAAAACAGTTTTATCTGTTACGGGAAGTCTGCAAATCCCCACTGCTCCCGCCACGACACCGGCAATAGCGGCAACCATGCCGGCACAGAGCGACGTGTTAACCAGCCGCTCTACCCACAAAAACGTCACGCCTCGACCGGTACTGCGGTAAATTGACGCAACGGAAATTCCCCAGATGAGAAGAAAGACAACACCCAACGCTGACGTGACAATTCCAAAGACAACTGTTCCCGGGAATGAGCGGAACAGGGTAAAAGTCCCGACAACACCGATTACAAACCCGGAGATGCTTGTCAATGTTACGACTGAGCGGCGCCCTGGAAAACCTCTCAGCAGAACCAGAACGATCCCTGCCCAGGAGAGGATATGAGGAATGAGCTTCACTGCAACCATCAGGATTTCATCCGTTCTTCACGCACCAACACCCCGTCATCAAGATAAATGGTACGGTCTCCCCAGGCAGCCACGTCCTGATTGTGTGTCACCATTATAACCGTAAACCGTTCCTCGGCCCGCAGTTCTTTAAGGAGCTCCATCACCATCACCGTGCTCTTGTGGTCAAGGTTCCCGGTCGGTTCATCCCCCAGCAGGAGCTTTGGGCTATTGATGATCGCACGGGCGATGCAGACCCGCTGCTGTTCTCCCCCGGAAAGCTCGCCCGGTCGGTTCTTCAGACGATGGCCCAACCCGACCCGCTCCAGGGCAGACCTGGCTTCAGCCTCATCAGGAACGCTGTGAAAATACTGAGCCAGCATGACATTCTCAACCGCAGTCAGATAAGGAACCATATGGTGCTGCTGAAAGATGATCCCAACAAATTCACGGCGAAAACGGGCCAGACCGTCCTCACTGAGGGCCAGCAGATCTTCACCTCCAACACGCAATGACCCTGCAGTAGGGCGGTCCAGCCCCCCCACCAGGTTCATGAGGGTACTCTTGCCGGAACCGGAATGTCCCATAACCGACAGCCATTCTCCCTCCGGAACCTGCAAGTCAAGAGGTTTCAGGGCGCAGATATCGCCGTAACTTCTGGTGAGACCGTTTGTTTCAATAATTGATTCAACCATTCACTCTACCTTCCTGCAAAAAAAACGATTAGCTGCAAAGACGCAAAGAGCGCGAAGAAAATCTAAAAAATACTTTCTGGTTTTTTCCTACTCCCCTCGCAGACTTCTCACGGGATCGAGCTTAAACACCGATATCATAGGCCCGATACTCCCCAGCAACGCGAGAAAGAGACTGACCCCCATGGAGATGACGGCAATCCAGGGGATAAACTCGGCAGACGAGGCAAAGACCGTTTTGGTAATGAACTGGGCGATAACGCTGCCGAAAAGATACCCGGCGACCCCGCCCAACACTCCAAGCATAACCGCTTCTCCGCAAAAGATCAGTATGACCTCCCGGCGGGTTCCTCCCATCGCCTTCATGAGCCCGATTTCCTTGCCTCTCTCCAGCACGGTGGTACTCATGGTGCCGGCCACGCTGCTTCCTGCTGAGACAAGAACTACTGCAGTTACCATAAGCATCAGCAGCTTGACCTTGGCAAGCAGTCCTTCCGAAGTCCTGGCCGTCTGGCGCACTTCACTGACCTTTGCCGTTGGCATAAGCATCTGCAGGGATGAGGCGCACGTTTTGAGACTGCTGCCCCCCGCAGTCACCATGAGCCTGACAAGGGTAAGCCGGCCGCCCAGACCAAGCGCCTGTTGAAGTTCCGGGAGCGCCATAAACAGGAGATCGTCCTCTTCGCCACCGGATGAAACAATGCCGGAGATGCGCAACAGTATTTTACTGTTGATGCCGACCAGCTCTACGACATCTCCGGCCTTAAGCTTCATCCGGGACGCCAGATCATTGCCGACCACCGTTTCGCCAGCCGCAGGCCAATTACCCTTCAACTGCCACCAGGGAAACAACCGGCGGATATCGCTGAAATTAACCCCCTCCACCATGATGTCGGCGTCTTTCATGTGCAGTGCGCCGCGCAGGTGAAAAGAAACCTCAGCTTTCAGACCGCTTTTGGCAAGGGCTTCTTCCACCGGCCTCTGCTGCAGATACGCCGGTTCACTGACAACGCCGAAATTAAGTCCGCCACTGCCGATATCGAGTCGGGCCGACTCTGGAATGACAATCAGGTTTGCCCCGTATTTGCGCACCTCTTCCGCCACCCGTTTCTCCATGGAAGACGAAACAATACCAAGAGCCGTAGCCAGACTGGAGGCCATAGCAAGTACGGCCAGCAAGAGCAGGGTACGGCCCTTGCGATGGGCAAGAGCACGTAAAACGAGATGTATGAGCCAGCGGCGTCTGTTCATGTTCATCCCTTCAGAACTCTCACCGGCTCAATAAGCAGCGCCCGGCGGAGGGGGACAACACTGCCGGCAATGGCAACGACAAAAGCCGATATGATGGCGGTTGGAAAGAGCCAGAGTGGTGAAGCAATGGTGGAATTGAATACCGTACGGCTGATGATTCCGGCAAGCTGGTTGCCAAGCAGGTAGCCGACTACTCCACCCGCTATTGAGATAATCAGGGTTTCCCCGACAAAGATGGCGCTGATCTGCAAACGATCGGCACCTACCGCCTTCATCAGGGCAATTTCCGGACTCCTTTCAGACATGGAGGCCATAAGACTGGTTGAGACGGCAGTTGCTGAGGACACGAGCGCCAGCACGGTAAGGAACAGCATCACACTGTTCAGTTTTTTCAGAAGAGATCCTTCGGCGCTGGCAATCTGCCAAATCGGCTTGGCGCGACTTCCCGCCATAACCTCCTCCACATTCTTGGCAACGGAGGTAACGTACGCGGTACAGTACCACTTTTCGTATTCTTCCTTTGTCATTGAAGCGGGGTCTTTCTTGCCAAAATCGTCCATAGGCACTGTAAGGGCACTTACCAGAACCCTGGAGACCTTACCCTGCCGTTGCAAAAGTGACTGGACCGTTATCAGGGGAGCGAAAAGCTGTTCCTCCTCATATCCACCCGTGGTAACGACACCAACGACATGAAATCGCCGGGTACGCCCACCAACAGTCGCATCAAGCTCTTTGCCGGCGACAACTCCCAGTCGCTTCGCCATGGTTGCGCCGACGATCGCCTCGTCTGCATCCTCTGGCCAGCGGCCCTGAACGTCCCACCAGGGCGCTATTCCTTTTATACCCTGAACTGACGAATCCTCACCTGGCACCTCAAGTTGCTTGGCGAACCAGGTTCCCGATATAACGCCCCGTTCCTTCTTCCCGCCGGCAGAAATGTCGGCTACACCGAACAGATATGGGGTAAACCCTGTAATATTGTATTTCCAGAAGACCGTCTTGATTTTCGGCAGGTCATCTTCACGCAAAAAACCGCCCCCCTGGGCGGCGGACGGTTCAAGTAAAATGTTGGCGCCATAGCTCCGAAGCTCCAGCGCCATCTTGTGCGATATCTCACCTGCAATGCCGAGGAATGCCGTTGCAACAGCAGCTCCCATGGCAATAGAAAGGAATACCAGTAAAACCGCCTTGGGGCGTTTGAGAAAGGAATTTTTAATGATACGGAAAAGCACTGGGCAATCCTAGAACGGCATTTAAACCGCAAGAAAAAGTCTTTTAAAGTATCAGTTTTCTATCTGTGCACGCATCTCTGCCGGGAGCGAATCGCGCAGGAGAACCACTTTCGCTTGCATACGTTTCCAAGCGTAAATCCCCCAGACCACCGCAGCAAACATCATGACATGCTTCACCGCCAACGCCGGTATCTGTAACTTGTCAGCGGCGTTGGCCCATTCGAAGCTCGTGTAGAAGATGGTACGCGGCACCCCCCCCAATACTACCCACCAGAGGGCAAACTTGAATAGCTTCTTCATATGACTGTTAGTCTTCAGGAAGAAAAGCGTAGCCTCCGGGGTGTTCATGGACGCCTGGATGCGCAGGATAGCGTGCAGGGCAAAACCGCTCCCCACCATCAGACCGGTGGCCATGTCGTGAAAATAGTTGTTCATCATTATGGCTACGCCTAGTTCCGGGCCGATTTGCATGGCTAATTACCCTTCTTGGCTGAGGACCGAACAAAATGCGTATTGAAGTTAGTGTATTGATCAATTGAGCGTTGGTCCCAATCGAAGATAGGCTCGATCACCATCTTCCCGGTCTTGTCAATGTAGCCACACTTGTCGCCAACCTGGACCGGAGCGATACCGTTAACAAAGATGGAGCCCGACTGGAATTGGGGCTTGATGACCATCTTACCCAGCTTGTCCATATAGCCGACCTTCTTGTTCGCCACGACCGGCGCCAGCCCTTCGCTAAAGATCGTCGGCGAATCGAATTCCTGCGCCAGGATCGGTTTCCCACCAGGGTCGATCAATTGCCATTTGCCCTTATTGCGTACCGCTGCGACGCCCTCTTGAAAATTCGTCCCCTCACCGTACTGAGCGGCAATCACCATATTCCCGGTTTTGTCAGCATAACCGATTAGCCCATGTTTACCGTTGATCTTGACCATCGCACGCCCGTCAAAGAACATGGCTGCTTCATCGTATTGCGCCGGGATCACCAGCTTACCGGTTTTGTCTATGTAGCCAAACTTCTTGCCGATTTTTACCGCTGCAAGTCCCTCGGAAAAATTCATGGCGTCGTCAAACTCCGGATTAATGACAAATTTTCCCTTATCATCAATATATCCGGCCTTGCCGGTATCTTTTTTTACGATGACCACTGGCGCCAGACCCTCTGTAAAGGCGAAGGTTGTTACATAATTAACATCAGTGACCATTTTTCCGTTCCGATCGATATACCCCCATCGTTCTCCCTTCAATACCGCGGCGCGACCATTCAGAAAAAACAAAGCGCCATGATACGTGGGTGGGATTATCATCTTCCCCTTGGCGTCAATATATCCATACCTTCCATACTGGCTTACAGCCGCCATTCCTTCGGAGAATATCGAGGCGGCTTCGTACTGCGCCGGTATCACCATCTTTCCGTTCATGTCACTGTAGCCGTAACGCTTGTTAACTTTAACCAGCAGCAGAGCGGGATTATCAAGCGCAACCTTCTTTTCTTCCTGTTGGCAGGCACTGCATACGGTCAAAGCCATAAGCATAATAATCAGTAATCGTTTCATTAAGTATCTCCGTATTTTTCAGTCATCAGTCTTTAGTTTCAGCTTATCACCAAACATCTCATCAAACAGTTTTGCAAACTCATCCTCTGCCAGGTTTTTGTAAAATTCCGACTTGGCCGCGATAACAATCCTCCGCTCACCATCTTCATCCTTCACAGTACCGACAATCTCCCGTCGATAAAAAAGCAGCCGCCAGATAACGGCACAACAAGCGATGATAAAGCCGGCATAAAGTATTGAGACTCCACGTTCCTTGATGACATAGAAGCGGACCCAGAAAGGCAGCTCTTGCATTTCCAGACGGTAACCGGAAAATTCCATAGCGCCGTTTTTCGGCACAATCCCTTCACCGATCTTCTTCCCGCCCTGTTCAATAACGATGGAGAAGGTCGGATTCTTAAATTCCTGTGACTTTGTGGCCGGGGTTCCTTTTTCCAGATAATAGTCTGGGTAAAAATTGGTGATAAATTCGTATCCGCCCAGCTTAAAACGATCCTGCCGCCCTTGCAGAACGTCTAGTTTAAAGAACGCCCCTTCGATATCCTTGCCTGAGGCATCCTTAAGAACAAACAGAGGCGCCATTCCCAGATGCTTGAAGACGAAAAAAGTATTATCGGTAATGTAGGGGGTGTTGATGCCGAGATCATGGACTGTGCCGCCTGCGTCCATCAGCTTTACGCTGATCCCGGTCGGAGTATTGCGGACGACCTGGGGAGTGACACTGGTTATCGTGAATGCTACCTTTGGGATACCGCCGACTTTTGGCAAAGCCGGCGGCGGCGCCTGACTGTAGCGCTCCAATTCCCCCATGAATGTTTCCCCCTGCGCCAGATCGACATAACCGATGAAGGTAGTGTAGAAGCTGATGGCACCACCGAGCAGAATGAGGAAAAAACTGAGATGAAAAAACACGAATGCGAGAGGGGAATAGCGGTTTTTTACTCCGAAGAAGCCATGTTCATCGCCCAGAACGGCATAACCGCGCTTTGCGAGCAGGTCAATAACCGCAGAACCGTCCATGCCGGCAGGGAGGGCATATGACCCTCGAAAAATATATCCTGTAGCCGTCTCCGGATCAACGATGCGTGACTCCGACATCTCGATCCGTTTCTTGACGAGCGGCATCCGCAGCCATATGACCAACGCCAGGTTAAGGAAAAAGAATCCCCACAGGGACAGAGTGAGCCATGAGGTATAGATTTCGGTCAGTTGCAATGCATCGAGAAACGCGACTAAGGCGGGAGAGTTCTTTTGCCACTCGAAATATATTTCTTTCACCAGAGATTTCTGCGGGATAATGAGACCAAGGGCGAATATGACAGCCAAAAGGCTGATGAGCGCAATGGTAAAGCGGAGTGAAGCAAGAGATTTGATTAGTTTATTGAACATAGGGATAAGAGACAAGAGATGAGGGATGAGGGATGAAGTCGGTTTCTCTCATCTCCCATCTCTCACCCCCTCATCATTTTTTACCTTACCTGAAACATATGCAGACTGGTATTAACCACTAGGTTAACGCCGAAGAAGCAGATAATAACCGAACTCAGGGCGAAAATTGCCAACCAGGCCAGCCGTTTTTCACGCCATCCAAAGGTAACCCGCAGATGAATTGTAAGACCATAAGTCATCCAGGAGATCAGAGACCAGGTTTCCACCGGATCCCAGCTCCAATAGCTCCCCCAGAGATCCTTGGCCCAGATTCCACCGGCCGTTATCATGATGCTGTCGGTAATGAACCCGAAGACGATGTAACGGAAGATCAGTTCGTCCAGTCTGCCAAGAGAGGGAAAACGATCATAAGCGGGATTAGGGATCTCCAGCGCCTCGCTCCTGCTCTTCAGAACATAGAGCACCCCGGCGGCCATGGCCAGCGAATAGGCGCCGAAAGACAGCCAGGCGAAATATACATGGATATAGAGCCATATGGTCTTGAGGCTTGCCGCCATAGGAGTCAGGCCCGGGTTCTGCATATAACCGTAGCCCATCAAGATGGTAACCAGCGTGACGGTAGCAACAGCAAGACTCTGCAGCTGCTTGTTCTGCCACCCGACAAAAAGGGTACCGGCGATTATGAACCACCCACCCATCAAGGCATATTCATAATGACCGGACCAGGGGAGATGACCCGTAGCGGCAAAGCGGGCGTAGATAGTTACCGAATGGGTAATGAAGCCGCAGGCAACCAGTAGCGTAATCTTAGGCATAACGCGCGGATTTTTAAAGGCGAAGGAATAGATGCACCCACCGACCGCCAAGGCGTAAGCCACTAATGTTACCCAATAAAAAATCACTTCCCAGTAAGCCATTTGTAATCCTTTTTCAGACTGCATGCCAAGGAGACAACCTCAGCTTATCAGCCTGTCTTTAGTCAACAGATTTCCCGCTATCAGACCATCAGCCGTCTTTCAGCGTCCTTCCCAAGTCCCCACACCCGACACCCTTCCGGCGTTTCTTCCAACCAGACCCGTTGCGGGCGAATGGCAATCCTCATGATCAAACCAAGCAGGGCGATAATCCCGCCAACCCAGAGCATGTCCATGTGTCTGCGGCGTACCACGTGGATTTCCGACCAGTTGCCCATGGCGGTAATGGACATGACAAAATCGCCCACCTCCTTTTCACGGTATTGATACAGCACATATTCCGTATCAAGCACATTTTTTCCTTCGCGGGCAACGGTAAATCTGAACACCTTCCTGTCTGGGTTGTAAAAGGCTTCACCTTCGTCACCCGCAGGAGTTTTGAAGGTTCCGTACATACTGTAGTCCCCTTCCTTTTTCCAAAGAGGAGAGAGCTTGATGGAATCACTGAAAAGCAGTTTGTTGCGGTTACTCCTGGACTTGAGACTAAATCCAACGTCAACCAGCTGCTTTGCCAAAAAAATATCGTATCCCTTATACTGGTAAGGGTCCCCTGATCCGACCAGCGTAGTGCGTATCGGTTTATTACCATTACCGGGCCAGAGGGTAATTTCGGAAGCCCCTCTATTATAGGTACTGCTAGCAAAAATCTGTTTGGTCACCTCCAGCTTGGGAAGGCCGGAGATTGATGCCAGAATCCCCCTGGACAGTGGATAATAGGAATTTCGCTTTGTAAGATCTGCCGGTATGCCGACACCATGCAGCAGCGTGCCGGAAAACTGGCTCAAATTCTCCCAGGTACCGATAAAAAGGAGTAGAAAAATCCCCCCATATATCAGCACCGTCCCCAGATAACCACGATCACGCTTTTCCGCATAGCTGCCGTCGGCATTCCAGCTGAACCCCTCCTTCTTCATATCATCGCGGATCTGTGCTGCAGGACGCGCAGGAGCCAGCGCTGCAGAGGATGGATGAGCGACCTCTCCGTAGCGTATAGCTTGACGCAGTCCCGATAGATAATGCAACAGACGGGCGGCTATAAACAGCAGCAAGACACAATTGTTGAAAAGAAGCATCCGTTGGGTAATACGGAACGGGAGCGGAACGTGGAGAGCAATGCTGAGCACCAGCGCGGCAGGCATAATGATGAAGACAAAAAGTGGTAAAGGCGATCGGACCAGAAAGCGTAACAGTTTCGAATTATTGATCATACGGATAGACTTTCCCCTTGATTGGATTTAATCGCTGGTACACCGGTGCGAAAACACTGCGCTGATATTATTTTTATTGAC
>JANYBN010000142.1 GCA_025360785.1 Geobacter sp. | reverse complement strand
AACGAACTCAAATCCGTCAACAATCTGACCGCTTCTCACGTCTCCAAGGGTACTCGCCTGATCATACCGTCGCATGCCGACTTACAAAAGAAATCCTCACTTTCAGCCCATCAAGATACATATAAAGTCGCCAAGGGTGATTCGCTTCCGAAAATCGCCAAGAAGACCGGCGTTAAAATGTCCGACATTAGAAATCTTAACGGGCTGAGAGGAAACAAGGTCAAGCAAGGCCAGGTTTTGATTCTTGTAGCTGAGTCAACTACACGCTCCGCCACCCCTAACAGACTGCAGCTTATCAACAAAGACCTTTTAAATGAGCAGGAATTGACCGACACTCTGGCTGAGTTGACCGATCTCGAGTCTGATAGTGTAGTTGACCTCGCTAAAACTCTTGAGTCCAATCAGACTATCAACGGCCTCAAAAAGAGCGCTTACAGTTTTCTGGGCGCCCGCTATCGGTTTGGCGGCAGCAGTCGCAGCGCCCTTGACTGTTCGAGCTTTACCCAACAGGTCTTCCGTGAGCAGAGCGTCAAACTTCCCCGCACTGCCCGTGAACAGTTTTATGTCGGCAACGAGGTCATGCGCGGAGACCTGAAAAAGGGCGATCTTGTCTTTTTCCAAACCTACGCCCGCTTTCCTTCACACGTTGGAATTTATCTAGGGAACCGCAAGATGATCCATGCCTCATCGCGCGAACACCGTGTTGTTGTTTCATCCATGGACACACCCTACTACTTGTCACGTTATCTTGGGGCAAGAAGAATGACCAATTCCAACTCTGACTCCATTAACTTCAATGAATTGCTACTTGGAGTCGAAGAGGAAAGTGAAAATGACATATTGACAAATGATACGCTTGGCGTATCACTCAACCTTGCAAAATAACTTCAATCACAAATGCATACCAAAAATATCCGGGTCAGATGACCCGGATATTTTTTCGCCATGAAAATACTGCTAACTTACCAATCCGGCCTACCACACCGCAATGATCCCTATATAAGTCTTGTCCCGACCGGATTATGCTATCTTCATGCCTGCTTAGCAGAAGCCGGGTATAACTCGCTACTGTCAAATTTTTCAGCCTGGCCGCCATCCAGAATCAAGAATGAATTACTGACCTTTAGGCCCGATATTATAGGCATTTCCCAATGGACCCACAATAGGCACAATTCACTGGAGCTTGCCAGGATTTGCCGTGAGGTTCTCCCTGACTGCACAATTGTAATGGGGGGGGGACACGCAACCTTCTGCTATGAAGACATACTGAGCGAAGGTTCACCAGTGGATATTGTCGTCCGCGGAGAAGGTGAAGCTACGTTATTGGAACTGGTTGCGCGGTTGTCATCAAAGACAGAATGGCAGGACCTCGCCGGACTGGCCTTTCGTTTAAACGGCACAATTACTGTCACCGTTCCTCGTAATAACCTTAATGATCTGGACAGCCTACCATTACCAGGGCGCTACCTTGACAAATCAATTGGTGTTGACCTTGAATTGCAACCAGAATTTATAGTCACAACTCGTGGATGCCCATCAACCTGTTACTTCTGCAGCTCGCCCGAGTTCTGGGGTAGAAAGGTTCGCTTCCGCTCACCAGCCGCTATTGTTGAAGAGATTAGATACATTCGTCAAAAGTATGGCCTGATCTATTTTTCGATTCGTGATGACACCTTTACGGCTGACCGCAAGAGAGTCCTTGAGTTTTGCGCGCTCCTTCAGAAGCAGGAGATCAATATTCTCTGGAACTGCCAGTCAAGGGTCACTGCGATTGACGAAGAACTTGTGATTGAAATGAAACGGGCTGGCTGCGAATGCATTCAGCTTGGCATAGAATCAGGGGCGCCGCATATTCTTCAACAACTGGGTAAAAACATTACCCCATCCCAAATTGAACATGCCTGTGCGCTAATACGAGAGATAGGCATCAATCTTTCCATCTACCTGATCAGCGGCGTTCCAGGAGAGACCAATGATGACATTAATCAAACGATCGAACTTGTTCGCCATATACATCCAGATGATGGCTATGTCTCGCCCCTTGCCTATTATCCGGGCACGCAACTCTTTAAAGAAGCGCTAGTGGCCGGCAACACAACTCCCGGCATTTTTACCGACACAGACCAAGCCGCCCTTTACGTTTCATCCACCCCAATTCCTTCAGCTACCCGCCTTTTGAAGGAATTAACAAGGAACCAGCAGAAAGATTCCGAGCGATTCAATAGGCAAAAGAAGCGTCTTGGTTACTGCTACACTACTAATATAATCGCCGGGGAGTGGTATAGACAGCGGGGGGAATACGATAAGGCCGAAAATGAATTGAGGGAAATCACGACCAGACAGCCAGACAATCCCTGGGGGTGGTTTCTTTTGGGAGATCTCTATACAGAGCTGGGCAAGCAAAAAAAAGGAAAAGAGCACTATACCAAGGTACTTAGCATTGTTCATGAACATGGTCCATCAAAAGCGGCATTGACATAATATAAAAAAACGGAGCCATTTGCATGGCCCCGTCAATTGTCAATGTTTTGAAAATTACTTCACGATCCTGATGCCAGGGATGAAGGATATCTTTTCAAAAGTCTTGTTCAGAGTTTTGCTCTGGAAGTTTGCCAGAGGCGGAGTTTCCGGATACTCAATTTTGTCGCCTTTGGCAACTTTAATTTCAGGCAGCGCCAACCAGACTTTCACACCTTTTTCGTCAGCTGCTTCCACATACGTGTAGCCACCTGAGTTCATTGTCTGGGTAACAGTTGCTTTTTTGCCGGCTCCTGCAGGGATTTCCTGAGCCTTCATACCAGCGTGTGGATCTCCGCCTGGTGCTGCGGCACCCGGTGCTGCGCCTGGCTGAGCCTGACCCTGTGGAGCGACTGGGGTCTCTGTCTTCGGTTTGTCTTTGCATCCTGCAATGGCGAGAGCGGCAATACTGAGAACTACTAATGCTGTTTTTTTCACTGCGACCTCCTGAATTTTTAATAACTTGTTTTTTCTATCATATTACTACTGATTATTCAAAGAGAAATATTATAATATCCGACAATATAACACTATTTCCCATAAAATTGCATGCCATCGAGGCGCTTGCTTCGACATAACTTAATATTTATACAGTATTTTTACATCAAATCAGGGAGGATTCAGGGAGTCATATAATGCAATCTGTTCCTCTATGTTAAGCTTTCTACGACTGCAATTTGTGCGATTCAAACAGAGGCGGCAACGGTCATCAGAACACCATTGACAGCACTTGCAGTCAAGACATGGATGTTTTTTAGGTGTTTCATCTGACATCAATAGGCCACATTTCTTTTGACAGTGTTGCCTCGAGGAGCCGCGCAAAGACCTTGTCGCTATCGACCCCGAAAGCCATCCAGAATCAACCCCTCACAATAAAAACCGAACAGGCTGCATTAGAGGCTACTTTATGGGAAACACTTCCCTTGATTCGTCGCTGAATAAAGCCTTTGCCGGAACTGCCAATAACAATCACATCGATTTCTTCACGTTTGGCGAGTTTGATTATCTTATCGGCGGGGTCGCCGTATTCAACAATCATCTCAAGAGGGATATCGTGTTGAGTTGCACACTTTTCTACGACATAAAATATTCGTTCTCGAAGTTCATCCCATTTTTTTGATTCAGTCATCGGAGCTGACGGCACAAAATCGGTGTAAGTTGAAGTTGGTGCGTTCGGCAATACTAACAATGCATAGATTCGACTCTTGAACTGGCTCTGATTGCCTGCAGCGAGCCGAACGGCTTCTTCTGCGGCTTTGTCCGACTGTGGAGAACCATCTATTGCTACAAGAATTTTTTTACGGAGGTTCAGCATAGTATCCTCGCATATGTATTAATACAATCTTCAAGAAGGATATAATTGCTTCCTCAATTTTAATATAAAGCAATTTTTCGCACTTGACAATTGTAAAACAATATTCTAATATTTTGTAGGTTTATTGAAGAAATGGATTATTCGACTCTTTTTTTAATTAACTACGGTATTTTGGTATGTTGCACCTTGCCTTTTAATATAATAAAACATAAAAAGGACTTATCCCATGGCAAAAAAGGAAAAATCAGAATATCTTATACAGGCAGTTTCTCACGCTCTCGACCTTTTGGAACAGTTTCATGGTGAGGTTGATGAGTTGGGTGTCACTGAACTGAGCAAGCGATTGAAACTTCATAAAAACAACGTCTTCAGGCTACTGGCGACTCTGGAGTCCCGCAGTTACATCGAACAGAACAAAGTAACTGAAAACTACCGTCTCGGCCTTAAAACTCTCGAACTCGGACAAACGTTCATCAAACAGATGGGATTACTCAGGCAGTCAAAACCGATCCTTGAGGCATTGGTTGCGGAATGTAACGAGACGACATACGTTTCAATTCTAAAAGACTTTAACATCGTCTATCTGGATGTAGTCGAAACCTCCATGACCGTCAGGGTTGTGCCACGTGTCGGCTCAAGACTGCCGGCTTACTGCACAGCGGCTGGCAAAGTCCAAATTGCCTATATGAGCGATGAAGAGCTGGAAACGTATCTCCCATCTAAAGAGCTGAAAGGCTTTACACTCAATACTATTACCGACCGCGACACCCTTAAAAAACAGCTCAAAACAATTGTCGAGCAAGGATACGCTTTTGACAACGAGGAACTGGACACCGGCGTTAAGTGCGTCAGCGCTCCTATTCGTGACTACACCCGTAGAATTATTGGTGCAGTCAGTATTTCCGGGCCGTCAATGCGTTTTTCAGATGAACGCATTAAAAACGAATTAATCCCGTTAGTTCTCAAATCAGGTGATGAAATTTCCGCAAAACTCGGTTTCCAGAAGTAACAGGCTTATCATAGACATCCGATAGGCGGCTTTCGAGCCGCCTTTTTTTTATGCGATCAGAAGATCACTAAATCCTATTTGGCAAAATAGTATATTTATATGTAAGGATAATACCATGCTGCTCTACAAAGTAGTTGAAATCGGGACCGTCACAGAGGATGCGATCGAGGAGACGCTTAACAGAATGAGTTCCAAAGGGTGGAACTTCGACGGACTACAGTTCGCCATGCGTGAATCAAGCAAGCGGCCTTCTATGGCCTTTGCACTATTCACTCGGGAAACATCTTGCGAGGGCGAGAACTATGACCATTAAAGAAACCCTCTTTCTGGTCGATGGATCCTCATACATATATCGCGCGTATTACGCCATCCGACACCTTTCATCCCCAAGCGGCTTTCCCACCAATGCTATATACGGTTTTATCCAGATGCTGCTCAAGCTGCTGAAGGATTATAAACCTGAACATGTTGCGGTTGTTTTCGATGCCGGAAGAACCACTTTTCGCACCGAATTATACCCGGAATACAAAGCCAACCGAGCAGCCATGCCGGATGACTTGCACGTACAAATGGAACCTATACGGGAAGTAGTACGAGCATTCAACATACCCACACTGGAACTGCCAGGATACGAGGCCGATGATATTATCGGCGATCTGGCCGGACGTTTTGCCGCTCAAGGCGGAAAGGTCGTGGTGGTTACCGGAGACAAGGACTTGATGCAGATTGTAACCGAACAAGTCACACTGCTAGATACCATGAAAGGGAAGGAGTCGGGAATTGCAGATGTAATCGAGCGTTTTGGAGTCCGACCGGAACTGGTTATTGACATTCTTGGACTGGCTGGGGATTCCTCGGACAATATCCCCGGAGTACCCGGCATCGGCGAAAAAACCGCTGCTAAACTAATTCAGGAGTTTGGGTCACTTGATCAATTGCTGGCACGGGCTGTAGAGGTCAAAGGAAAGAATGGCGAAAAGCTGCGTGAGTTCCGTGAGCAAGCTTTGCTTTCACGTCGTCTGGCTACGATAGAAATCAACGTTCCGCTTGATATTGACCTGGAAACGCTGACGGCACGGGAACCGGATCAGGCGGCGCTTAACGATTTTTTCAAAAAATATGGATTCACTTCACTGATAAAGGAATTAACCGGCACGGCGACACTTTCTACAGAAAGTTATCATACCGTTACAACAGTTATGGAACTTGAAGCTCTTGTAATCGGGCTGGAGCAGGCCGGGAAATTTGCCTTCGATCTGGAAACAACGAGTCTCGACCCGAGACAGGCTGAAATTGTCGGTTTTTCTTTCTCTTACAGGGATCATGACGCCTATTACATACCGGTTGGGCATATCCTCCCCGACCCTGCCCCTTCCATGCCTATGGAAGTAACTCTTTTCTCCTCGCACTGCTCTGAGGAGACTGAGAGGGGAAAAAAACTTGAGTCAGGTCAACTTCCACTCGACGTCGTTTTCCGCCGCCTGCGCCATCTGCTGGAGAGCCCTGCAAAGCTCAAAGTAGGCCAGAATATCAAGTTCGACATACAGGTGTTGGCCAATAACGGCATCAATCTGGCCGGAGTCTGGTTTGACACCATGCTGGCCTCATATCTGCTCAATCCGTCTCGGAAGAGTCACGGTTTGGACTCACTTGCTCAGGAGCATCTAAATCACCGCATGATCAGCTACAGTGATGTAGCCGGGAGCGGCAAAGATCAAATCAACTTTGAAGAAGTGGGTCTGGTGGCCGCTGCGCGCTATGCCGCTGAAGATGCAGATGCCACATGGCTGTTGAGCAGAAAGTTTGAGCCGTTGTTGGCGGAAGGCAAAGACGACGTCTTGTTTCACACAGTAGAGATGCCGCTGGTACCAATTCTGGCTGGCATGGAGAATCATGGCGTTCTTCTTGATTGCATGCTTTTGAACAGGTTATCCGGCGATTTCTCGGGACGTATGGAGACTCTGGAGGAACAGATTTTTACTCTGGCTGGTGAACGCTTCAATCTAGGCTCTCCTAAACAGCTGGGTGAGGTACTTTTTGAGCGGATGGGTTTGAAAACCGGCAAGAAAAACAAGGGCAAAACCGGCTGGTCAACCGACAACGAGGTGCTTACCGCCTTATCCGAAGAAAATGAAATTGCCCGCCTGATTGTTGATTACCGGACTATTGCCAAACTTAAATCCACATATACCGATGCCCTCCCACGCCTTGTCAGCCCACACACAGGAAGGGTTCACACCTCTTACAATCAAACGGTTACCAGCACCGGCCGGCTTTCATCATCCGACCCAAACCTGCAAAACATTCCTATCCGCACTGAAGAAGGGCGAAAAATCCGCCATGCATTTATCGCCCCTCCGGGGCATCTCATCCTGTCAGCCGATTATTCCCAGATCGAATTGCGCGTTCTGGCACATTTATCCGGAGATAAGGTTTTCTGTCATGCCTTTGCAAACGACGAAGATATCCATACCCGCACCGCTGCTGAGGTCTTTGGACTGTTTCCCGAAATGGTAACTCCGGAGATGCGCCGACAAGCCAAAACCATTAATTTTGGCATTATCTATGGCCAAGGGGCATTCTCACTTGCCAAACAACTCGGCATTGCGCGTAAAACTGCTGAAGACTTCATTGACACATACAAAGAACGGCACAGCGGAGCTATTGAGTTTCTGGACTCCTGCATAAAGGAAGCAGAAGAGCATGGCGCTGTGCGGACGATCCTCGGCCGACGTCTCCCGATTCCCGACATTAATAGCAGTAACGGCAATGTGCTGGCTTTTGCCCGCCGAAACGCCATTAACTACCCGATCCAGGGATCAGCTGCCGACATCATTAAATGTGCTATGATCCGGGTTGATACCCGTATTCGCTTAGAAAAGCTTCAAAGCCATCTGATTATGCAGGTACACGATGAACTGGTTTTTGAAGTTCCTGAACATGAATTATTGAAGGTGGAGCAACTTGTGGAAGAGGAAATGGGTCGTGCGGTGGAAACAAGTGTCCCACTCAAGGTGGATATCAGCTACGGGGCAAACTGGAGCGAGGCGCATTAATGTTATAAACTCTTTTCAAGAGTTTGCAGACCTCCTCCGGCGACGGTCTTTCTGTTTGCGCAGTTTTATGATGCGTTTCATCCCGGAAGTTACCACCCCGGAAGCTGCTTCGATCCGCTCAAGCAACTCACGGCGAGCCAGAAAACGGTTTACCGACTGGCTCCGTTCCCTCATGCAGGTGACTTGGATGCCGCTAGAAATATGTTTCAGCTGGACACAGCTTGATGTTTTGTTTACATGCTGGCCGCCATTGCCTGAAGATCTGACAAATACTTCCTCCAGTTCCTCCTCGCGGACCTTCAACTCGGACATTTTTTGACGTAGCCAGCGGTTCTTTTCTTCGCTTACAGCAAACTCAGGCATGCTATGATGATCCCCATTCCGGTTATGTTCACATTAATTATCTATGATACCAGATCGTATCTGATTTCAAAATATATTCCGAGCCCGGAGGAATATTGCCTGATGTATTCAAGCTATGCTATAAGCGCAGCAGGATAATAAAATCTAACCCACTTCAAAGGAATACCGTGAAGGCACATCTTATACAGCGCTGTTGGGTTACATTTTCCGTGTATGTTATTGGTATTTACGCATCATACCTGAACCGGTTCGTCATAAAGGGAAGTGACAATATCCCGTACAGCGGCCCCGTCCTGATTGCATCCAATCACATATCAGCATATGATACAATTTTCCTTCCTTGGGCTGTCATCAAACATAATCCGCTACAGATGCTCTGGGCGCCAGCAAAAGAGGAGCTTTTTGCAAAAGCGTTCCAGCGCCTGATCTATACTTCATGGGGAGCTTTTCCGGTCAGACGGAAACGGGATGTCAAAGCCGGCCGTTTGTTGAACGACCTGCTGCAAGATCAGAAAGTAATGCTGTTCCCTGAGGGCACACGTCATAAAGACGGACAACTGGGACCAGGCAACCGCGGAGTCGGCAAAATGATCTACGACACCCGCCCTACCGTTATTCCGACTGCTTTAATCGGACTGAACCTTTGGAGGTTCCCCGGATTTCGGCAAGACGCTGCTGTGGTTTTCGGTGCTTCACTGGATTTCAGCGATCTTTTCCTGCTGGCGGACTGTAAAGAAACCCATCTACTGATTGTTGATAGAGTCATGCAGGCAATTGCGGCACTATTAACTGAAGGAGGAGCTGATTGTGGTTGGAAATGACATCCAGAAAGTAGAGATATTCTGCGACGGTGCCTGCAGCGGCAACCCGGGACCGGGCGGTTATGGAGCTATCCTGCGCTATGGCGGAAATGTTAAAGAACTGAACGGTGGCGCCAGAGACACGACCAATAATCGCATGGAAATGACGGCGGCTATTGAGGCACTTCGCCTGTTGACTCGCCCCTGTCGGGTGATTATCACTACCGACTCTCAATATCTGGTCAAAGGCATGACAGAATGGATCGCAGGATGGCAGCGTAAAGGATGGCTTAACAGCAAAAAGGAACCGGTACTAAATAAGGACCTGTGGGAGTTACTGCTTGCCCAGACAAAGTCACATTCAGTGCAATGGAAATGGGTTAGAGGGCATGCTGGACATATTGAAAACGAACGATGCGACCAGTTGGCAAGAGAAGGTATCCCAACATAGAGTGATGGAAGGTAAGGTTCGGCTGGATTTACCTAGGCACAACACCAATCAGACTGAATCCGAATTTGGGATGTGTGACAGCATGAGTATTCGGAAAATTCGAAAAGAGCCAACCTTGAAATACGGAAATTCCGTTTTCGCTGATGTGAACCTTTGCACCGGGGTTTACAAGTTCATTTGATGAGGTAGTGATCACTGTGCCTTCCATGGTGAACGCGGGAAGAAAAGCTTCCAAGTATATGGTGAGTGAAGAAGAAGGGACTTTGAATGAAGAACCTATCGGAACGAGGTAAATGTTTTCCGTTCCACGAGTTTTATCGATTACGGCCAGCTTCACGGCTTTCCAGCGACGCAATACCTCAGGAGGGACAATAACTGTTTTTTCAATTACAGTTCGGTGAGAGGTGCTTGGCTTGAGAAAGTCATGCAGTTTTTCTGGGCGTTCCTGACAGGCAGTCAGTAATGATACCAAAAAAAAGGTGGAAAGGGTCAACTGTATTATTCTAGCAGGAATCAAAACGTTATCCGATAAAATAGTGGCGGAGAGAGAGGGATTCGAACCCTCGATACCGGTTTCCCAGTATACTCGCTTAGCAGGCGAGCGCCTTCGACCTACTCGGCCATCTCTCCGTGTGTGCAACAAAATCCAGTAACGGCGGGATGTAATTCGTACCACGCTCTATTAAATAAATCAAGCTCAAAGAGTCCCTAACACAAAACCCACCTAAACTATTTTCCTTTTTTCAGATCAATCAAAATCAGCTTGGCTACGGCTTTGAGAGTTTCAAAAACCCCCTCTCCAGTTGTGGCACATGCCTCATATTCTGGAACATTTGTTGTATTCAGCTCACGGCGCAACTCTTCTACAGACATGGCACCCGGCAAATCCCTTTTGTTGTACTGTATAATGTACGGCAGTTTATCCAGATCGTAACCTTGTTCCTTGAGATTTATCCTTAGATTTTCAAGCGACTCAATATTCGCATCTATTCGCTCTTCCTGTGAATCGGCCACGAACACTACACCGTCAACACCTTTTAAAATCAGCTTTCTTGACGCATCGTAAAAAACCTGTCCTGGGACTGTGTATAGATGGAAGCGGGTCTTAAATCCCCGTATTTCACCCAACGATAGCGGCAGAAAGTCAAAAAACAGCGTACGTTCTGTCTCGGTCGCAAGACTTATCATCTTGCCCTTGGCATCAGGTGCTGTTTTTTGATAAACAAATTGAAGATTTGTAGTCTTACCGCACAGGCCAGGACCGTAGTAGACTATTTTACAATTTATTTCACGAGAAGCATAATTAATGAAGGACATCTTTGGCTATCCCCGTTATTAATGAGTAAGTACGAAATTTCTCGGTTGTACGTGACAAATAAACTTAGTGGCAACCTAATGACATCCCATTAAATTGGCTTCAGCTAAAAAGATTATCGATATCGTCGTCAGTGATTTCTGCAAAAGGAAAATCGGATGAACCTCGTTTTTCACGTTCTTCCGACTTTTTCATCAATTTTTCAAAGATTGCCGAAAGCTCCTCAGATGACTTTTTGACTCGCAGACGAACAAGCCCCAGAGAAGATCGGTTATCAAACAGTACTACGAGAATAACCCTGCCACCAACAATGGAAATATGAAGATTATCCTTCTCACCTTCGTGGAAGAGAATGGAGAATTCCTTTTCTCCGATAAGTTTCGCCAGGCCGCCCGTAGCAGCAATATTTCCAGCGGTCAGAGAAGCAAGCGAAGTTGTATCAAAACGCTCCGTTTCTCCAACTCCTGAGATGAGTTGGCCATTTTTGTCTACCAGGAAAATCACTTTGGCGTTGGCTTCCTTAAGTAAGCGGCCAATAACTTCGTTGACTTCCTGGAATTCTTCTTCGTACATGACCAGCGTCGGATTGGACATGCGCTGTCTCCTTGCCCGTCGGCAATATTATCTTCAAAATTTGATTTAAAACAAAGAATATCCTGCCTTATAGCAAACCTATTGACTGCTTTCAAGTTTATTCGATGTTCCTGCAATGATTGCGACATAATCAGCTGTTTGCTTTACATGGGTGGCTGTGATACCGTGCTTGCCGCGTCTTATTAATATCAATATTAAGCCCTGATTAATCAGGATACTTCTAACTTACTAAACGGAAGGCATAATTTATGGAATTGAGTTTTTCCAGAAGCAATGATCCAATTGACCAGATTATCAACCGACTGGTTGAAGAATCTGGTGACATCCATCACCCAGCCGTAATTAAAGAGATGATTCTGGCAACACTTAAAATCGGTCAGGATGTAGATTATCTGGCCGACCTGAAACTGATCAACCGCACACTGCGCGAAATGCGCTATACGGCCAAAGTTTTCGGCCCTTATCGTCACCGCAAAAAAGTTACAATCTTTGGTTCGGCCCGGACTGAAGAAACAGATGAAATGTATAAAAAATGTGTGCGTTTCAGTTGCTGTCTGGCAGAAAACAATTACATGGTTATTACGGGAGGCGGGCCCGGCATTATGCAGGCCGGCAACGAGGGTGCAGGAAGCGAAAACTCATTTGCCGTAAACATCAGGCTTCCTTTCGAGCAGAAGCCGAACCCGATCATGTACCGCAATCCACGCCTGGTAACGTACAAGTATTTTTTTAACCGTAAAGTGGCTTTCGTTAAGGAGGCTGATGCTATCGTTGTTTTCCCGGGAGGATTTGGAACGCTGGACGAAGCGATGGAAGTTTTCACGCTGATACAAACCGGGAAGACATCTCCCAAACCTCTGATCTTGATGGACGACCAGGATGGCTACTGGGAACAGTTCTTTGATTTTGTCAAAGAGAGCCTTCTGGTGAAAGGCTTCATTTCCGGAGAGGATTTTTCACTCTTTACCATCACCAAAAACGAGCAGGAGGCACTCGAAGTAATCAACACCTTCTACAGAACCTATCATTCTTTACGTTTCATTGAAAACCGGCTCGTCATCCGTTTACAAAAAGCACTGACGTTAGATCAAATCGAGATCCTTACCAAAGAATTTCCAGGGCTTATCAAAGAAGGCGATCAGATCCGCTCTTGCGAAGCGTTCCCGGAAGAGATTGACGAACCGGATCTTGCCCACCTACCGCGAATTTCCCTGTTATTCGATCATCACCACTATGGACTGCTGATGGCCTTCATTAACCGTATTAATACTTTTTGGCAATCAGAGTAACTAAATATCATTTTTCTACCGCCTCGTCCGTTGACAACACCGGACGCTTGACGGTATAGTTTGAAAATCACTCTCTTTTCAGGACATCATGCAGGATCTCAAACATTTATCACAAAAAAAAACAGCTTCCGGATTCAGATTTTTTGGCGACGGATCGCGGAACAAGCGCCTTAAGCCAGCCAGTGAACCTGCACGTCCCAGGCTATATCTCCCCACGGGGAAACGCCTCCAGCGGTTAAAGTTGACACTGATTTTCATTGTCATTGTACTGGCTCTGGCACCGCTTTGTGTTTTAGCACTGCGTCAGGCAAAGCCGGCATTAGCGCAGGTCCGTGTCTGGATCGCTTTATTGACTGCGACCGCTCCGAATCAGGCTGAAGCCGCTAAAGCTCCTGTTTCAATAAGTCGCTTCGAAACTGCCAGAGACTTGCTCGCTTCGGCAGAGGTAGACGGCGACAGCATGTCTGCCCGGACCCCTGAAGGGCTGAAGTACACCTATACGATTCAGGGCGACCTGCAGCAAGGGGTCTATGATTATCTGGAAAAGAATCGGGTGCCATATGGCGTTTTTGTTGCCATTGAACCGTCTTCGGGCCGCATTCTTGGTATGACCGCCTACTCATCAATTGACCCGACTTGGGCGAAGCGCTCAGTTTATGAACTTTATCCCATGGCCTCACTGTTCAAGATCATTACCGCCTCTGCAGCTCTCGAAAACCATAAAATCACTCCTGAATCAGTGATCGAATTCCGTGGCAACTCCTATTCTGAAAATCCGCGGTACTGGGATGCAAGTCCTCGCGGCGGGAACAACCGCATGTCTGTTACATACGCGATGGGCAAGTCGATTAATCCGGTTTACGGGCGTGTTGCAAGTGATATCGTCGGCAAGTCATCCGTCATGGAATCTATTTCCCGCTTCGGGTTTAACCAGGTACTGCTGCCGGGCATCCCGGCCAAACCCAGCCAGGCAATGGAACCGGCCAACAATCATGGCCTAAGGCTTATGGGAGCGGGACTGGATCATGAAGTTAAAATTTCTCCGCTTCACGCTGCGGCAATCATGTCGGCAATAGCCAATGGCGGGAAAATGATGGCTCCAGGGTTGACCAGCAGCGTCGTAGATGGGCAAGGGATTGAAAAAGAAGTATTTACTCCGCTGGAACTACGCAGATTAGTCACACCGGAGACATCCGAATCATTAACGCGAATGCTCTCCAGCACCGTGCTGACCGGCACCTCCCGCAAAGCATTTCATGACCGCCGGGGACGACCGCGTCTGGATGTCTCGATAGCGGCCAAAACAGGATCCATCAACGGCACAGACCCCAAGGGACACTACTCATGGTTTGCCGCTTTTGCTCCGATACAGAACCCTCGAATCGCGCTGGTAGCTCTGGTTATAAATCCCGACAAATGGAGAGTCAAGGCGTCTCAGGTTGGAGAACATGCTTTGGAAGAATTTTTTAAAAAGTAGGAGAGGATGCTTCACCTGAACATCGCGGCAACATGCAGTTCATCCAATTAATGTTCTCATGCGGAGTAGGTCATCAGTCGCAATTCTCCATCAAGTATTTCGCCATATGTAAGCTGCTCCATCCAGTCCCCGAGTGACAAAACGGTGAAGGGTGTTTCCGGAATGTTTTCACACAGAGCTATATGGAAGTGACCGGTGACAAGGCCGTCACACTCCTGTTTCATTATAGAGCGAGCAAAATCCAAAACGATCTTGCGGTAGTCCCATCGGGCTGTTTTAACCGAATAACCTCTTTGACTTCGTTTTTGCAGCAACTCTCTGATCTTCACCGCCCATGCCGGGGGAAAATACCTGATAGCGGCAGCTACAAGTGGTGAGCGCAGCAGATATCGCAGCAGTTGGTAGTATCGATCTTCCCGGTTAATCTGATCACCATGGCAGAGAAATAGCTTCCTGCCCTGTACAGATTCAATGAAAGGCCCGGCATGAATCTCAGCTTTCAGACGCTCTGAAAATATAGAGCCCAGATGGAAATCGTGATTCCCTTCAAAATAGACCAGCCTGCAGCCGCGCACTACCAATCGCTCCAAGGCATCAAGCACAGCATCATAATGTGTGAAAGGGTGGGACGGGAACCCCACCCAGAAGTCGAACAGATCGCCCATAATATAAAGAGTGTCCAGCTCCCCCTCCAGCTCATGTAGAAATCGGAGCAGAAGTTGATAGTTGGTGTCTTCCGGTGACTCAAGATGGGCGTCAGCTATAAAAATGGATCGCATGGCGCAAATTGTGCAACTATCAGCAGTAAAAAGTCAACAAGAAGCGCATAATTCCGAAATTGGAAAAGGAGAAATCATTAGATGGCAACGATTCATAGTGTTGAAATTTCCTGGGAGGATCTGCTCGGTGCATTTACCAGCGGGCAGCCTGATAAAGCCTACTATCTCGACCGGCTGACCGGGGAAATTTTCTTTGTTCCATCTACAACAGATAGCAGTGAGGTCCGGCAAGAGCTTCTGAATAACGTCGAGCGTTTTCTGGCAATCCCGCTGTTTGACTATCGCAGCGAACGACAGATTATGACTGAATTTGTTGCACAGATATCCGATCCGGAATTAAGAGCCCTGATGAATAACACACTGGCAGGCAGAAAGCCGTACGGAAAGATTGAAGACATCCTCTCGTTCTACCCGCCCGAAGAGGAGCGCTTTGCGATATTGAAGGATCAGTTTCTTTCAAATCGTCTTAAAACATGGATGGATGAGAACAACCTGTTTACGGCCGATTCGGTCCTGCAGGGCATTAAGCACGCCTAGGAGGGAATATGGAGATCTCTCACCACGTTCATGCGCCGCGCGGCGATTACGGCAGGTTCATTGCCACGATACTGCTGTTATCCTTGCTTGCCGTCACCGGTTACGCTCTTCAGCACACCATCTCATGCTTTCTGCTTTCATGGGTCATTGCCTATCTTCTTGACCCTCTCCTCGTGTACGCCGAGAAGCGCGGTTTGAAACGGGGATACGCCCTGGGACTTCTGTATATTATTCTGGGGATTCTAACCGTTTTTTTTCTGGCATTCATCGTTCCGGCCATCACCATCAGCTGGAACGCCTTTGTCCTCGATATCCCGGCCTATATCCTGAAACTTAAACAGATCGCACTGGAATGGAAAGACCGTCTTCCTGACCGCTATGGTTCGGATGAAATTCAATGGCTGCTTGACAAGGCATCCGGCAATATTGACACCGCAGCTGAAAAGGCCGGATTCTGGGCTTATAACTTCGGGACCAGTATCTTCTTTAATCTCTTCAATATCGTACTGTCACCAATTCTGGTTTTCTTTATGCTCTACTACAAGCAGATCGTGATCGATACGTTGATTTCCTGGCTTCCTGACGGCAGGCGCACTCAAATTACAGACATCGCTCATGAAGTAAACAGCAGCATAGGTGGTTATCTGCGCGGCCAGGTGGTGGTTTCCATCATCGTCGCACTGCTCTCTACCATAGCACTTTTTGTATTAGGCATATCCCATCCCATTTTCTGCGGCGCTTTTGCGGGTGCAGCATCAATCCTACCGTTTATTGGTGTAATAATAGCGACTCTGCCTGCTCTATTCTTCGCCTGGTTTAAATTCCAGTCGGCAGCCATACTCTGGCAGACGACATTTGCATTCGGTATAATCTACTTCGTAGAAGGTTACCTCATTAAGCCCCTGGTCTTTAAAGAGTCGATGAACCTGAACCCGCTGGTAACCATTATCATGGTCATGGCTCTTGGTGAATTACTTGGATTCTGGGGAATACTGCTGGCGCTGCCCATAGCATCGGCCATCAAGATAACCTGGGGACATTTTGTGCGTGGCGATTTTAAGCAGAGGTGACGATTTGTGAGCACTGAATCATTTGCTAAATCCGGAGAGCCCGTCTCTAACACCGCAGAACCGGACGGAGAACTTACCTTTGGTGTGCGCGGATTGCACTGTGCCTCCTGCGTTAACACTCTTGAAAAGAAGCTGCTCGAACACCCTGCAATTACAACCGCAATTGTCAATCTTGCCGCAGAAACCGGATTCGTAAGATTTGACCGGCATCAACTCGGGTCCTCCGACATCTTCAGCATCGTCCAGGCCGCCGGCTACACTCCGTTAGAACTGAACGGTGCCGAAACAGCCCAGGATGACGGCCTCCTTTCCCAGCGAAACTGGTTCATCTTCTCACTACTCGCATCATTGCCGATCATGCTTACGATGGGGATGCACTCTAATCGTGCTGTGATGCAGTTTAATCTGCTGCTGGCCACAGCTGTGCAGTTTTCGGCCGGGTTGATCTTCTATCGCGGTGCCTGGAGCGCACTAAAAAACCGCAGCACCAATATGGATGTACTGGTGGCTCTCGGCACCTCTGCCGCATATTTTTACTCACTTGCCGCATACTTCGGGCTGCTCGGCCCCCATCGAGAAGTATTCTTTGAAACCTCGGCCATGCTGATCGCATTTATCCGACTCGGAAAATATCTTGAGGCCCGTGCCCGTGGCAAAGCGAGCGAAGCACTCAAAAAGCTGCTGCACCTGCAGGCTGACAAGGCCCGTCTGATTACTGAAAACGGCGAAGAAGAGGTGCCGGCCTCCGTAATCCGGGTTGGCGATGTCGTGCTGGTGCGTGCCGGAGATATAATCCCGGTCGATGGCGAAGTACTGGAAGGAGGCGGCGCCGTCAACGAGAGCATGGTCACCGGTGAATCCCTGCCGGTGCTGAAAAAACCGGGCGATCAGGTTTCCGGAGCCACCATCAGCACCAATGGCGTCATGAGGATCCGGGCCACACGAATCGGAGAGGCAACACTGCTGGCACAAATCATTAAAATGGTACGTGACGCACAGGGAGACAAAGCCCCGATTCAAAAGTTTGCCGACACCGTCTCGGCCTGGTTCGTGCCGATTGTTTTGCTGCTGTCAACAGTTACATTTATTTACTGGTACAGCATTCATTCCGGCAATTTCCTGACCGCCTTCCGCTACGCAATCACCGTACTGGTAATCGCCTGCCCTTGCGCCATGGGGCTGGCAACTCCGACCGCTATCATGGTCGGCAGCGGCATCGCCCTTGGCCGAGGCATACTGGTAAAAAAAGGCTCCGTACTCGAAACGATCTCCCGGCTTAACGTCCTCCTGCTCGACAAAACCGGCACCCTGACCAAAGGGACGCCGGAGATGACCGATCTGGTACCGGTCGCACGCAGCGTTGATCCGACCAAACTACTTGAGTGTCTGGCTACCGCTGAAGCATATTCAACCCATCCGTTGGCTCAGGCAGCTCTTGATGCAGCACGGGAAGCCGGCATTGAACCTGGCCGGGCCGAGGCGTTTGAGGAGCGTGGCGGTTTCGGAGTAACCTGTAGTTACGAAGGTTTTCAGCTGGCGGTCGGTAATGAGCGGTTGATGACGGAACTTGGCATACCGCTGACACCCCTTGTAAAAAAAGTGGCAGAATTGACCGCTGCAGGCAAGTCACTGGTCTATGTAGCCGCCGGCAACGCCCTTGTCGGCGTGGCCGCATTTGCTGACACCATTAAACCGGGATCGGCCAAGGCTGTTGCCGAGCTTCGCCGCATGGGGATAACCACCTGCATGATTACCGGTGATCACGCCGATGTTGCCGCCATTGTGGCAAAGCAGGTCGGAGTTGATACATTTGAAGCCGAAGTGATGCCCGATCGCAAACGTGATGTGGTGAAAGAGTACCAGAACCGCGGCATGATCGTCGGGATGGTCGGTGACGGTATCAATGACGCTCCCGCTCTTGCCCAGGCTCAAATCGGCATCGCTATCGGCGCCGGAACCGATGTGGCCAAAGAGACCGGCGACATAGTCCTGATGCGCAGTGACTTGATGGACGCCGTACGAGCAATTGCAATCGGCCGTGCCACGCTGACTAAAATCAAGCAGAATCTCTTCTGGGCGCTGTTCTACAACATCCTCGGCATTCCGGTTGCAGCCGGTCTGCTGTCCGGTTACGGCATACATTTAAAGCCGGAGTATGCCGGGCTGGCAATGGCCTTTTCGTCGGTATCAGTTGTTGTAAATTCACTTTTTCTGAAACGAATCGAAAAGACTTTTTGATGTTGAGGTTGGATAACAATCAATGGGGGACAAGTGTATTTTTTTAAATCAGTAACTCGCAAATGCTTTACTGTGATTGTATTTATGCAGATACTGGCGGCCGGAGTTCCCGTGTATGCGGAAAGTCCGGCCGAACCTTTAATGGGACAGCCCGCAGCGATATCAGAACCTTCAGCCCAAACCCCGGTTGTACAACCGGCACTCCCTGACAGGATCACCGGAGAATACGTCAAAGATTACTTCACCGACACCGGCAGAATCCTAGCTTCGCCCATGAACTGGAGCGGGCGTGACTGGTTGACTGCAGGGCTGTTAATCGGCGCAACGTCAGGACTCATTTTAGCAGACACAGAAATCCGGAACTTCGCACAGAAAAACCAGAGTTCCACGGGAGACGGCTTTGCCGCTGTCGGAAACGCTCTTGGTAATCCGCTCTACACATTGCCGCCACTTGGCCTGTTCTACTTGTATGGTCACTTCAATGATGACCCGAAAGCGCGCCGGGCTTCATTACTCGCCGTTGAAAGCCTCACCATCAGCGGTGCCTTTACCTGGGCCTTAAAGTTGGTAGCCCAGCGTCCACGCCCTTTTACCGGGGAAACATCAACCACCTGGAACGGCCCTCGCCTCAAGATGGACGACTATTCCTTCCCTTCCGGCCACACGACGGCTGCATTTTCGATGGCATCCGTCCTTGCCGAAGAGTATGGCAACAACCCATTTGTGCCACCTATTGCCTATGGATTGGCCACTCTTACCGGATTAGCAAGGATTTACGATAACAAACACTGGGCCTCGGATGTTTTTTTCGGCGGGGCAATCGGCTACTTTGTCGGGAAAGCGGTGGTTAAATACCATACTGCTCAAAGTGATACCGCGGTGAAGATTCTGCCAACCATCAGTCAGCAAGGATTCGGCCTGATGGCTGAATACCGGTTTTAAACATTAGCCACTTAGGCGTAATCTGGCCATGTGGGACCTTAATCTAAACCACCTGTTTCTAGTTTTTCTGACCCACCGTTGCTTTCAAGATTGGCGGATTCAAGTTCGAAGTGCAACAGCCAGTGGTGGTTTGGTGTAACACATCTCCACCCCGAATAACACCTCATGCGGTGACCTGAATCCTAAAGCTTTACGTGGTCTGTGATTTAGTTGGTCTACCGCCCACTGCACT